>JAYTDO010000278.1:0-2273 GCA_043735935.1 Chthoniobacteraceae bacterium | reverse complement strand
GCCGCTCCGGCTCCGGGCCGATGAAACGCAGCGGCGCATATTCGTCGGTGCGATGGAAGGTCGGCTTCGTCAGCGGAGCAGTGGCGGAAAGCTCGCCGGCCTCGCCGCGACCGTTGACGCGCGTGAGATTCACCCACCACGTCTCGCCGGGCGCGGGTCGTCCGCCCGTGGGGAAAAAATCCGTCCACGGGATGCGCCCCTCGACCGACCAGCCCTTGTCGCGATCACCGCTGGCGTTCAGCGTCCCGTGGACGACGACCTTCGCCTCGACGTGAAATTCGCCGCGGTGAAGCTGCCCCGGATCACGCCAGCTCTCGGCCTCCGGGAAGAACGCATCGACCACCGCCTCCGCCGGATTCACCTCGAACTCATAGTAGCCCGCGTGCTCCAGCGTCGGCCGGAAGAAAAGCTCGAACACGTCGTTTTTCCACAACGCCCCATCGTGCGTGCGCACATCGGCCTCGACATTGTCGTCCTCCATCTCCGCGAAAAAATAGATCCACTCGCGATCCCACAGCAGCCGCGCGACCGTGCGCGCCTTCGCCAACGGCGCGCCCTCGGCCCACGGCTGCGCGAAGTTTTCCACCCGCACCGCGCGCTGCCACACCGCCTCGTCGGCGCGTCCATCGAGCACCGGCGGCGTTTCGGCCCAGCGACATTCAAGCGGCTCGGCGGCGCGCGCAGCAACGGTGAGGGTCAGCGAGAGAGAAAGCCGAAGCGCGTATTTCTGAAATGATCGCGCCATTCGAATCGAACTCATGCTGCCACCTCCGAGTCATCGGCGGCAATGAGCTCGTGAGCCGCGCGCGCCGTGAGCACCACGAGCCTCGTATGGTGGGTAGCACGAGATTTGTGAATCGGAGTTTTGCCCATTTGTTTTCACGATGTGGGTTACATTAAACGAGCGCGGCTGCAAAGCCGCCTAACATCTGGAGGGATTGGCGCTCGTCTCGGATTCACGAGCGGCCGTTGTTCCAACACGCGAAACGCCCATCGGGTCGGGGCCAGCGGGCGTTCGCGTTCAGGTGGCTCAGCTCTCGGGCAGATCGTCGAACAGGCCCGGCTGAAACGGCTTCAACGCACGCTGCTCCTCGCGGAAGAAGTCTGCCTTGGTCTTGCCCTTCCGCTTCCCATTCAACGTGTGGCAGTCGAACGCGTAGTCCGGCACATTCTCCTTCCCGGCTTTTAGCAGCTCGGCGGCCAACTTGTCGGCGTCGATCCCGGCGAGCGCGTCATACACGAAGTTCTGCAAGTGATCGGCATCGCGGCTCTTTCGCGCGGCGCAGAGCAGGATCACGGCTTTCGAGATGAAGATGCGGCCCTTCGGTTGCTTCGCGGGCACGGTCTTGTTCACGAACACGTAGCTGTCGTGCAGCGCTTTGATCTCGCTGGTAATCAGGCCCCACACGTCTTCGGCGGACACGGTGAGCAGACGCTTCCAGACGTAGTTGCCAAACCCGCTGTGCCACAGCTCCCGCGCTCAATAGCCAGCCAGCCGGGTGTCGGCTCGCCGGATTGCTTTCTGCATCGCCGACGACACCTCACCGAAGTCGTAACCGCGCTTGGTGATGATTCTCACGGCTGCACCTCCGTGCCACAGATGATGGTGAGGATGCGCATCATTCGCTCTCGCCGCGGGCTGGCTACTCCGCGCTCGTAGCGGCAGATCAGCCCTTGGTCGCGCGGCAGGCCAAGCATGGCGCAGGCATCCAACTGGCGCAGGCCTCGCGACTTTCGCCATGCGCGGAGCTTCTGGCCGAACTCATGCGAGCGGGCTTTGAACCAGTTGTGCGTGCCGGGACCGTTCGCGGGCGGCTGCTTCAACGCTGCGAGGAGTTGCTGCAAACGCGGCATGCGCGGGAACGCCTTGCCGCTCTCCCAATCGGAGATCAGCGCTTGGTTAGCTGAGCACCTCGATCCGCTTGTCGAGCAGCGGCATCGTCATCACGTCATGGCTGGGCACCACGGCGAACCGCTGCTGGCATTTCGTCGCCAGCGGCGCTAGCCGCCACTGGTCGCGCACGCGGGCTGCGGGCTCATCGCCCTCGTCCGGGTAGAGGAAATCGACGACGGGCACGAGGCTCACGTCATCGCCAATCGCTTCGACGCCGATCATCGCGCACCTCCGATCCGGCTCTCCACGATGATGCGGTCGATCGCCGACCGCAGCTCGGGGCTGCTCTGCCGCGATCAGGTCGCGCTGATCGAGCAGCGCACCTGCCTGATCAATCAACTCCAGGCCGCGTTGCGGGAGTATTATCCAGCCGCCCTCG
>JAYTDO010000277.1:0-13156 GCA_043735935.1 Chthoniobacteraceae bacterium | reverse complement strand
GCGGCGATGCGCGCGTCGTCCTTGGTGACGATCGAGATGTGCTCGGGGGCAAAATCGTTCGCGATCGCGACGGCGTCGGCGAGCGTCTTGACGAGGATGAGCACGCAATTTTGCTCCAGCACCGGCGCGAGGTGCGCCTGCCGGCTGAGCGTCGCCAGTTGCCGCGCGATCTCCTTTTCCACGCGGCTCAGGAGCGGCGCGGAATTGGTGACGAAAAGGATCGAACTGCCCTTGCCGTGCTCTGCCTGCGCGAGCAGATCGCTCGCGATCCACGCCGCATTCGCGGATGCGTCCGCCAGCACGAGGATTTCGCTCGGACCCGGCAACAGATCAATCGACACCTGACCGAAGACCTGACGCTTCGCCTCGACCACGTAGGCATTCCCGGGGCCGAAAATCTTCTGCACCGGCACGATGCTTTTCGTCCCGTAGGCAAGCGCGGCGATGGCCTGCGCCCCGCCGACTTGGTAAATCTCCGTGGCGCCTGAGAAATGAAGCGCGTGGAGGAGCGCGTCGTTCACCTTTGCGCTCGCGTCGGAGGGCGTCGTCACCACGATCTCCGGCACCCCCGCCGCCGCGGCGAGCGTCACAGTCATCACCGCCGTCGAGACGAGAGGAGCGGTACCGCCGGGTACGTAAATGCCGACGCGCTGGAACGGATCGAAGCGTTCACCGACGAGCGCGCCCTCCCGGTTTCGCGCGGTCCAGTTTCGCCGCAGGCTCTTCTTTGCAAACTCGCGCACGTTTGCGTGCGACATGGCGATCGCGCGTTTGGTCGCCCCGTCCACCTTGGGTTTTTCCGTCACGCGCAAGGCCTGCGCGGCGATTTTCGGCCCGCCAAACTTCGCCGTGTATTCCAGCAACGCCGCATCGCCTCGCGCACGGATCGCGGAGATGATTTCGCGTACGGTCGCCTCGACTTCCGGCGAGGGTGCGGACTTGCGCTGGAGCGCGCCGAGGGCTTTTGGAAATGTGGAGTCGGTGTGGCGAAGGATACGCATCGGGAGCCGCGTCTTTACGTTCGCCGGAGCCTCTTGAAAAGTCACATCTGGCCGACACTGCGAAGAATTCCGCGACGCCCCCGGCGGGCGACGCGCCTTGCGCGAGGCGATCGAGAGGCGATAGCGTCGCGCGATGAACGCCTTCCGCAAATACTGGGCCGCGCTGCCCGCGCTGGCGCTGTTGATCGCGGCGGTGTGGTGGATCGGCACGTCATCGCCACCGCCCGCGGAGATCACCGCTCCCAGCGTGGCGGAAACCATACCCTCGATCATGCCACCCAACGCGCCGTCCGCGCCGTCCGACGGCGAGCCAGTGGAGAGGATCGAAACCCCGGACGAAACCCCGGAGATTTCGCGCGAAGAGCGCATGAAGGAAATCGACCGCACGCACCTGCGCGAACTGCACAAGGGGCTGTTCGAATACATGAAGGTCCACGGACATTTCCCGGAATACCTTTCGCAACTCGTGCCGGACTTCGTGAGCGCGAGCGCGCTCGATTCCCCGCGCACGTCGAAGGACGGGTTGAACGGCATCCTCGATCGCGACCACCTTGATCCCGGCAAGGAGCAGCCTTCGTTCGGATACGAGTTTAGCAATCTGGAGTTTCGCGATGGCCGGTCCTTTGCGGAGATCAAGGAAGTGCAGCGTTCCGAGTGGGGTGATGCCATTCCGATCCTCCGGGCCTTCGGATACGACAAGGTCATCAACATTTCGTATGCGGGGGATATTTACGAAACGCGGCTCGACTGGGAATGGGACCCCGCGACGCTGGACGTCGTGGCCGCGCGCGGGTGGGGCCCGGGACTTTCAGGCGGGCAATTCACCGAGGTCCGCGTGCTCGGCGCCGGTGGACAGCCGCTTCAGAATGCGAGCGTCTGGGCGGACGGACGTAGCTACTCCTTCGACTTGCCCGAAAGGCCCTACGCGACGGACGCAAACGGCATCGCCCGGATTCCGCTCGGGACGGACATCAATCGGACCGACCTGGTGCTTCGCGTGGAAGGAAACGGGCTTGCGTCGCAAGCCATCGCTTTCCCGCGGGGCGAGCCGCCTCCGAATTACGACCTAACCGCCGCCCCGGCCCGCACGGTCGGTGGTCAGGTGTTGGACGCCAGCGGTGATCCGGTGGCCAGCACGTGGGTCTACCTCAAGCGGGCGGAAGATGGCGAAAGGCCTGTCAGTCTCGGCATCGTGAAGACCGACGCGAACGGACACTGGCAGGCAAACATGCACCCCGACGATGCGGCGGGTTTTAACCTCGCAGTCGGGACGGGCCGCAGACCGCCGAAGTTTTCGGACGGTCAACCCGTGGACGCGACCGCCGCCGGCGCGAGGACGGCCGTGACCGTGCTGCCCGGCAAGGCGGGAAAGTGAAGGCTCGATTGCATGTCCGCTGATGCGCGGCTAGGAATCGCCCCCCATGCATTCCTCCCTCGCTCTCACCTCCATTTTCGTCCTAGCCGCGGCGAAGATCGCGCTCGCGCAGCTCCCGGCGATCGAGCCCTCGCGCGGCTGGAAGACGGCCGAAGGGCAGTCGTTTCAAGCTTCGATCGCGAGCTTCGACGGGACGACGGTCACCTTCCGAATGGCCAATGGCTCGCGGGCCCAGGCGCCGGCGGCCAAGCTCAGCGCGGAAGATCAGGCTTTCCTCGCCGACTGGCAGGCGAAACAACCGATCAAAGTCCTCATGCCCGAAACGGTGGGAGTGGAGACGTCGCAGTTGAAAACCGAGGTGGTGGGCGAGGACGAGGCGAACGCGAAATTCGTGTATCGCACTTCGCATTTCGAGTTTGAGTCGCAGGGAAAATTCACCCAGTCGCTGCTCCGCGAGGTGGGTCGGGATTTCGAGGCGACGTATGAGCTCGTGAAGGCGCTCCCGTGGGGAATCAACCCCCAGCCGGAAGCAGGGAACTACTTCCACGCACGGCTGCTGAAAGATCGCGCGGCGTATCTCAACGCGGGCGGATTGACGGGAAGCGGTGGGGTTTATTCGTCGAAGCATCAGGCTTTTCTCGTGCCGTTCGAAAGCATCGGCCTGAAGACGGTGGGAAAGAGTTACGCCAAGGACGACAAGTTCGAGACACACACGATCGTCCACGAACTCACGCACCAGATGATGCACGCGTCGTTGGATCTGCTGCCGCAGTGGGTCGTGGAAGGCACCGCCGAGTACACCGGGACGCTGCCGCTGCACGCCGGAAAGTTTCGGGTTTCCGCGGCGAAAAACGGCCTGAAGGATTACCTCGATTTTCTAAAGAAAGAGACCGTGGAAGGGATGCCCGAGTCGCTTCCGATCGAGAAGCTTTTCGAGATCAGCAACGAGGAATGGAACGAGACTCTCGCGCAGGACGGCCAGGCGGCGCACCGGGCCTACTTCACGTCGTACCTGCTCGTTTATTATTTCATGCACCTCGACGGAAAGGGCGACGGACAGCGCTTTGCGCGGTATTTCCGCGATGTCGCAAAGGTGCGCGACGAAGCGGAGAAATATCGGCAGGCAATCGCCGAGTTCAAAACGCGGCCCGGTGTTGTCGTGGACGAAGACGGCACCATCACCGCGCCAGCGGCCCTCCGATTTCCGAAGCGACCGGCAGTTTTGGAAACACCCGCAGCGCTCACAGACTTCAAACGGAAGACGCTCCAGACCTTGCTCGACGGTCGCAGCGAGGCGGACCTCATGAAGCAGATTCGCTCGGCCTACACGAAGCTCGGCATCCGACTGTAGTCCGGTGCGCCTAACCGCCGGCGACGATCCGGATGAGTTCGATCCGGTCCCCGTCGGCGATCGTCCGCGCGGGCCATTCGTCTCGCCGCAGCGCCAGGCCGTTGTGCTCGACGAGGATGGCGGGCGCGGGAAGCGCGAGTTCTTCAACGAGTTCGGCGACATTGCCCGCTCGCTCGATCTCGCGCGTTTCGCCGTTGATCGCGATTTTCACGAGGCGAGGATTGCGTGATCCCAGTCCTTCCACACGGGATCAAAGCCGCGCGCGCGCAGCAACGTGGCGATCTCCGCAGGGGTGCGGTCGTCGGCGATGTCGAATTGCGCCGTGGCCGTGGCTTCGTGCGAACACGCTTCGGTGACGACGGGTTTTCCGCGCACGGTGAGATGAAGGTCCTCACGACCCTGACCGGTGTAGCCGCCAGGTTCGGTGTGACTCCCGGCGCTCATCATCGTGATGCCGAGCGGGAGCAGGGCGTCGCGCAGGGCCGGGGCTTCGCGCGTGCTGAGGACGATGCCCACCTGCGGGAAACACGCCCGCAACGCGCAGACGAGCTGGACGAAATCCCGATCGCCGAGCGTATGCCGCGGCTGAAACTCTCCGGCGCACGGCCGCAACCGAGGAAGACTGACCGTGAACTGCGCTTTCCAACACCGCCGCAGCAGCCATTCCAGATGCGCGGCGAGCGCGCACGCTTCCGCGCGCCATTCTCCGAGGCCAAATAAGGCGCCGATCCCGATGCGGCGAAAGCCGCCGGCGTAGGCGCGCTCAGGGCACGCCAGGCGCCAGTCGAAGTCCTTCTTCGGCCCTGCCGTATGGAGTTCGGCGTACGCGGCGCGGTCGTACGTTTCCTGATAAACGATGAGCCCCTCTGCTCCCGCCGCGACGAGCGTGGCGTAGTCGGCAGTTTCCATCGGCGCGACTTCGAGGGCGATGCTCGGGATCTCCGGGACGAGGGCGCGGATGCAACGCTCAAGGTATCCGTTGGAGACAAATTTCGGGTGTTCCCCCGCGACGAGGAGCAGATTGCGGAAACCTTCTTTCGCAAGGTGCCGGGCTTCCTTCAGCACGGAGTCGATCTCGAGAGTGACTCGCAGGATCGCGTTTTCGCGCGAAAAGCCGCAATAAGTGCATGAGTTGATGCACTCGTTGGAAAGGTAAAGCGGGGCGAACAGCCGGATCGTCTTTCCAAAATGCCGGCGCGTGATGGCGGCCGACTGCTGAGCGAGAGCCTCGAGGTGCGCGTCGGAGCTAGGCGCAAGCATGGCGGCGAAGCGCCGGGTGAGCGGCGTGTGCGTGGCAGAGTTGGAGAAATCGGGTGGCATCATCGGTCGTGCGCGGGTTGAAAGTATGGGGACGTCACGAGCGGTTGTAAACAGACGTTGCGGTAACTCCGGCCAGATCTTTCCGAGCGGATTCGTCCACGGGGCGTCTTGCTTTTCGGGGAATCCGCCGCATCATCACCTCACCGCCCGACTGTTATGGACAAACAAATCTTCCTCAGCCAATTCGCGCTCGGTTTCTACCTCGGCTGCGTCTTCCTCGTCCTCTCACTGTATCAGTATTTCCGGCTCAAGGGTGAGATGTCACGCTTCCGTCGGCACTTGAGCGACAAGCTGGAGATCGAGGCGGACACGATGAAAAAGATCAAGACGGAGCAGGAGACGTTGCGGAAGGAAAACGAGAGCCTGCGCGTGAAGGTGAACGCCCTCAACGATGCGCCGGACCGTAAGATACAGCGGGATCTCGAAATCTACGCCCGCGCCGAAAAACGCATGCTGATCGCCGTGCCGGGCTTCGCGCCCGCGTGGGAGACGGCGAAGTCGGACGCCCACTCCGAACTTTCTGAAGAGGAAAGTGGCAAGAAGGCGCCAAAACGGATTTTCTCGCGCCTCTTCGGCGGCGGATCGGACAAGGTGGCGCTCCCGGCGCGCGAGGAAAAGCACACCGAAGGCGAATTGGCGAAGAACGGCGCGGGCGAACACTGATCTCGCGCGCGCCAACGCGCGGAATAGGCACTCGACAGCGAAGCGGGTTTGGCGCATTCAAGCGCCCACTTTATGTCCCGCGTCTCTGCCCTTATCGAAAAAGTCATCAGCCGAATCAAACCGGCGAAAAAAGTCCCGGACCCCACGGAGTTTGGCATGACGGTGAAGACCGAGCAGCGGTTCTGCCGGCACTACGCGCGGGACCGCTTTACCGGCGTGGGCGAAATCGTGGACCTCGGCTGCTGGCTAGGTGCCACGACGATTTCCTTTTCCAAAGGGCTGAGGAAAAACCTGCAAATCCCCCAGGAAAGCAAACAGAAGCGAATCCACAGCTTCGATCTCTTCCAGTGGCATCACACCATGGACCATAACGTAAAGGGGACGGAACTCGAAGGTGTCTTCAAACCGGGTGACAGCTTCGTGTCGGAGTTCGAGAAGCGCACGGACCGCTGGAAACAGCATTTCAACGTCTTCGCGGGCGACCTCAACGGCCACACTTGGAGCGGCCGACCGATCGAGTTGCTTTTCGTGGACGCGATGAAGGCGCCCGACACGGCTGAAGCGATCTTGAGAAAGTTTTACCCCCATCTGATCCCCGGCGTGAGCCTCGTGGCGCATCAAGATTTTGCCCATTTTTTCACCGGCTGGATTCACCTGCTGCAGTATCGCCTTCGGGATTATTTCGAGGTCGATAGTGAGGTGAAACGCTCGTGCACGGTCGTCTTCAAACTGAAAACCGCAATTCCAGCGGCCCTGCTGGAACAGGACTGCCACCTCGAACACGCCACCCTTGAGGAGATCAATGCCGCGTTCGATTATTCAGCGAGCATCGTGAGCGAAGACAAACAGGAGCAAATCGCCGCGGCGCGCTCGATGGCCCACCTTCACCGCGGCGAGCGCGACCTCGCCGAGCAGGTCGCCGGGGACTTCATGTGGAAAAACGTCTCCCAATACCTCTACCGCGACCAGCGCCCCGATCTGGTGGATGTGCGTGCGGCGATGGAAGAGACGCGCAAGTAGCCGTCCGAAGCCTGGCCGCGGACTTTGTGAAACATTTCACAAAATCGCCTTGCCGCTCCGCGACACGGCTCTAAGTATCTTCATCATGACCACCGAAGCCCCGGTTGCCTACGACTCGAAGATCGAAGGAAACATCATCTTCACGCGGATCGACGCCGCGATGAATTGGATGCGCAAAAACTCCCTCTGGCCCATGCCGATGGGCCTCGCGTGCTGCGCCATCGAACTCATGGCGACCGGCGCCTCCCGTTTCGATATCTCGCGATTCGGCGCGGAAGTCATGCGCTTTTCCCCGCGCCAAAGCGACGTCATGATCGTCGCCGGAACCGTCACCTACAAGATGGCCCTCGCCGTCAAACGAATCTGGGATCAAATGCCCGAGCCGAAATGGTGCATCGCGATGGGTGCCTGCGCATCGAGCGGCGGCATGTATCGGAGCTACGCCGTGCTTCAGGGAATCGACCAACTCATCCCGGTCGACGTCTATATTTCCGGCTGTCCTCCACGGCCCGAGGCCCTCATCGAAGGCCTCCTCCGCCTACAGCGCAAGATCGACACCGAGCCCGCGCTCCGCGAACAAAAGAAGCAATTCATCGCCGAACTCCGCGCCTGATTTCCCATGTCCAACGCTGACGCCGTCCGCGCCCTAGAGGGCAAGTTCAAGATCGTGGCCAAGGCCGAGTTTCGAGGCGAAACCACGCTCACCATCGAGCCATCGGCCATTCACGATCTGGCAATTTTTTGCCGCGACACCCTCGGCTTCACCTATCTCGTCGACGTCAGCAGCGTCGATCATTTCGGCGAAGAGCCGCGGTTCGAGATGGTCTACGAGCTTTACCAATTCGAGACCGGCGACCATCTGCGCATCAAGTTCCGCGTCTCCGAGGACGACTTGAACGTGCTCACCGTGAGCGATGTCTGGCCGACCGCCGACTGGCACGAGCGCGAGATTTTCGACATGATGGGGATCAACTTCACCGGCCATCCCGATCTCCGCCGCATCTTGATGTGGGAGGGCTACCCCTTCCATCCTCTTCGGAAGGAGTTCCCTCTCGGAGGAAAGGCCAGCGACGCCCCCGGAGTGGCCTTTTCCAAAGCCGCTCCACTCGCGGGTGGCCCCTTCGTCTCGGTTCCCAGCGCGGCGACGACGAAAGATCGCGAGCCTCGCTCACGTTCCGCGATTTAACGCCCCGAACGCGCCTCAGGGCACAGATCAGGGCGGCGAAAGGATCTGCCGCATTTCCTGTAGGCCGATCTCGACGGCCAGCCGGCTTTCCGCAGGGCTCACCCTCAGTTCGCCTTTCCCACTCGCGATGATTCGCGCGAAATCGTCGATCTCGGCCTGGTGCGCATCGGGCTCAGACGTATGAATGACGGTCGTCTTCCCACCTGCGATCAACTGGAGTGCACCTGCCTCGATCGCGAGGTCATACGACAAAGTGGCCTTTTCCATCGTGAGTTTGAAGGCATGGCGGAACGGCCCGCCATTGCGATCCCAAGCCGAATGTAAATGAACCACTGGCCCGCCATCGTAATGCCAATGAGCATCAACCGTCAGAACCAATCCCGCATCGGAATGGCCCGAGGCGGTGATTTTCGACGGCGTGCCGAACCACCAAAGGGCGGCATCGACATCGTGGATGTGCATATCCAACACGCCACCGCTCGCCTCCGGGCGCATGAACCATCCATCACCGCTCCAGACAGGCGCGCCGCTCGATCGATGAAAACTCGCGTACAACGCCCGCCCGAACTCGCCGCTCGCGAGAAGCTCACGCGCCTTCACGTAATGAGGCCAGTAGCGCAAACAATGACCGACCATCAGCAGTCGCCCATTGTCGATCGCCGCACGCTCCATCGCCCTGCACATGTCGGACGAGAGCGACATCGGCTTTTCGCAAAAGACATGCTTTCCCGCACTCAACGCAGCGACCGCAAGAGGCGCGTGAAACGGCGTCGGAAGGCAAATATCGACGACCTCCACCTCCGGGTCCGCGATCAATTCATCCGCTCGCAGATACGTGGCGATGCCGGAAAGGTCCACGCGCTGCGCGGCCTGATCGCCGAGATTGAACCCCTGCCCTAGCCAATCGCCCGCCAGCTTTTTCGGATCGCGCGCGCTCACGGCGACCAGGTCCGCTGACGGGCACTTTCGCCAGCAGTCGAAATGCACGCGCCCGATCGCACCAAGCCCGATCAAGCCTGCCTTGACGCGCCTCACGCGGCTTAAGGGGCGATGGCCGCCCAGGCGTCCTGAGCCTTCTTCAATTCCTCCGCATTCAGCCCAAACGCCTGCAACACGCCGAGCGCCATCACGCGGTCGCCTTCCGGGTTCATGTGAACGCCGTCGCTGGTCAGCACCTTCTTATCAGGCGTGTTCGCCGCCTTGATGCGCTCCTGAAACATCGCGTTCACGTCGGCAAGCCGGACGTTCTTTTCCTTCGCCAGTGCCCGCAGGAAATCGTTGTAAGGCGCGAGCTTCGCGTTCTCGGCATTGTCGAGCTTCTCGTGGATCACCGTCGCCGTGAGGAGCACGACCTTGGCACCCGCCGCCGTCGCCTGATCGACGATCGCGGTCATGTTCGTTTTGTAAGTCCCCTTCTCCGGCTCGCCGGGCTTGGCGGGCTTCACGGGGTTGGCCGCCGCCGCCGCGTCATCGAGCGCGACTCCATCCGCACCGTGCCACACATCGTTCACCCCGCAGCTCAGGGTCATCCACTGCGGTTTCTTTGAAAGCACATCCTTTTCGAGACGTCCGAGCATCATGTGCGACTTGTGCCCGCCGATGCCTGCTGGGATCGGCTCCGCATTGACGCCATTCGCCGCGAGGCCTGCGATGACGAGCCGTACGTAACCCGTCTTACTCCCCCACCCCGCCGCCGTGATCGAGTCGCCGAGGAAACCAATCTTGTCTCCGTTCTTCACGGCGATTTCGGCATGCGCGCCGAGAGTGAACGCGGCGGAAATGAAGACAGCACAAGCTTTGCGGAGGGAGGAAGGATATGACATGCGCTCTTTGTCGCCACGCCGCGCGAAGCTGGCAAGCGCGTTCTCCCGTCCCACCGCACCCGAGCTACGCACGAATCAACGCGGTGCCGGATCAATCTTTTGCGTGGCATACCGCCCGAAATCGCAAAACAGTATCGCTCACGTGACCTCCCGCGCTGCCATTTTCGTCCTCGCCCTAGCCGCAACCGCCTCCGCCGCGGTACCGGAGAAGGTGCGCTTTAACCGCGACGTGCGGCCGATCCTTTCCAACAACTGTTTCTACTGCCACGGACCAGACGAGAAAAAACGCGAAGCGAAGCTGCGTCTCGACCTGCGCGAATCGGCACTCGCCGAGCACGACAGCGGTCGCGCGATCGTCCCCGGAAAGCCCGATGAGAGCGAAATGCTCACGCGCATCGTTTCGCACGATAAAGACGAGATGATGCCGCCGCCGAAGGCCAAGAAGCCGCCGCTCACCGAGGAGCAGATCGCGACGCTTCGGCGCTGGATCGAGCAGGGTGCCGACTACGAAGGGCACTGGGCATTCCAGCCGCTGAACGAGGCGGCGCCACCCTCGGTCCGCGACACGCGCTGGGTCCGGAATCCGATCGACGCTTTCATCCTCGAAAATCTGGAGCGCGAAGGGGTGAAGCCCTCGCCCGAAGCGGACCGGGCCACGCTCATCCGCCGCGTTTCACTCGATCTGATCGGGCTGCCGCCGACGCCGGAGGAGGTGCAAACCGTCATCGCCGACTCGGCGCCGGATGCCTACGAAAAGCTCGTGGATCGGCTGCTGGCGAATCCCCACTTCGGCGAACGCTGGGGCCGCCATTGGCTCGATCAGGCGCGTTACGCGGACTCGAATGGTTATTCGGTCGACAGCGCCCGCGCCATGTGGCCGTTCCGCGATTGGGTCATCAAGGCGTGCAACGACGACCTTCCTTTCGACCGCTTCACCATCGAGCAGCTCGCCGGCGACCTTTTGCCCAACGCAACCAAGAGCCAGTTCGTCGCGACCGCCTTCCATCGCAATACGCTCATCAACGAAGAGGGCGGCGTGAAGCCCGAACAGTTCCGCGTCGAATCCGTGATCGACCGGGTGAACACGACCGGCGCGGTCTGGCTCGGCCTCACGATCGGATGCGCGCAGTGTCACACGCACAAGTTCGATCCCATCCCGCATCGCGAGTTCTACCAGATGTTCGCGTTCTTCAATCAAGGCGAAGACGCGAACAACAAGGGCGCGACGGTCAGCGTCGCGAAAGGGGAGATTTTCGGCAAAACGACCGCCACGCTCGCACCCGCGAACGCAGCGCCCGCGAAGTCCGCGCCGCTGCCGACTGGTGCCACGTGGTCGCCCGCGCAGTACGTCGAGTTCGACACCGCGAGCAACGCCGGGCTGCGGCGCCTCGACGACAACTCGATCCTCGCCGACGGCGGCGGATCGTTCAACGACTCCTACCGGATCGTCGCGAAAACCAGCCTACCGAAAGTTGCCGCGGTCCGCCTGCGCGTGATCACGGACGACTCGTTGCCGCATCGCGGTCCGGGCATGGCAAACAACGGGAATTTCGTGCTCACGGAAATCACCGCGAGCGTGGACGGGGTCGATCAGCCCTTCGTCCGCGCGTTCGCGGATCACGAGCAGCCCGATTACCCCGTCGCTGCGGCGATCGACCATCAGCCGAAGACCGGCTGGGCGATCAACGTGGGCAAAGGGTCCACGGCGAAGATGAACGCTGATCACGAGGCGGTGTTCGTCTTGGAGAAACCGCTGAACCTCGCCGGCAAAACGATCGAACTGCGGCTGCTGCATGAGCTGAATCAGAAATACCTCATCGGTCGCTTCGCCATCGAGTTCACCAGTAGCGTCCCGGGCACGCCCGACGCGCCGGTCACTTCTACAAAAAAGGACGCGCCCCGCACCGACGTCGCAGACGTGATGGTGATGAAGGATCTCGCGGCGCCGCGCCCGACGTTTCTGCTTCAGCGAGGCGACTACACGCGCCCGGACGAAGCCGGCGGCCCACTCCAACCCGCAGTCCTCACCGCGGTCGCCCCCGCCCTTCCAGCCGCGCAAGGACGCACGCGCCTCGACCTCGCGAAGTGGCTGGTCGACCCGGCGAATCCCCTCACCCCGCGCGTCACCATGAACCGCGTATGGATGCGCTACTTCGGACGCGGCATCGTCGACACCGATGAAGACTTCGGCACCCAAGGGGCGGCGCCCGCGCACCCGGAATTGCTGGATTGGCTCGGACGGGAGTTCATCCGGCGCGGCTGGTCCATGAAAGCCATGCACCGGCTCATCGTCACCAGCGCCACCTACCGCCAGTCGTCCAAGGCGCGGCCCGATCTCGCGGAGCGCGACCCGCGGAATCTCTGGCTCGCGCGCCAGGAGCGGGTGCGTGTGGAGGCTGAAATCGTCCGGGACGCCGCGCTCTCGGCGAGCGGCTTGATCGACCTCACCATCGGCGGCCCGAGCGTGCATCCGCCGCAACCGGAAGGCGTCTACGCCTTCACGCAAACAGGCAAAAAATGGGAGGCGGACAAAGGCCCGGACCGGTTTCGCCGCGCGCTTTACACCATGTTTTTCCGAAGCGCGCCTTATCCGCTCTTCGCCACGTTCGACGTGCCCGATCTGTCCACCGTCTGCACCCGGCGTACCCGCTCGAACACCCCGCTGCAAGCGCTCAACGTCGCCAACGATCCCGCCTTCCTCGAACTCGCCGCCGGCCTGGCTGCGCGCGTCCAACGCGAAATCCCAGCCGCCGATTCCGAAGCCCGGCTGCGACGTGCCTTTGCGCTCTGCATGAGTCGGGCGCCCTCGGAAAAGGAACTCACCATCCTCCGCGACTTTGCACGAGACAACGACCTCGCCGCCGTCGCCCGCGTCCTCTTCAACACCGACAACTTCATCACCCGCGAATGAATCTCGACGAATCACAACGCCGCCGCCTCCACGACATCACGCGACGCCATTTTTTCGGCCAGTGCGCCGTCGGCGTCGGCGCGCTCGCCCTTCAGTCCCTGCTCGAAGAAAGCGGCTTCGGCGCCACGACTGCGAAGATCGATCCCGGCAATCCGCTCGCCCCCCGGCCACCGCATTTTCCGGCGAAAGCCAAGCGCGTCATTTACCTCTTCATGGCCGGCGGCCCGTCGCAGCTCGAGCTTTTCGACGACAAACCGAAGCTGCGCGAGCTGACCGGCCAGCCGCCGCCGAAGAGCATGATGGAAGGCCGGCGCTTCGCTTTTCTCAAAGGCAACGAAACGCTTCTCGGCACGCAGCGGACCTTTCAGCCTGCGGGCCAGTGCGGCATGACGTTGAGCGATCTTTTCCCGCATCACCGCAAGATCGCCGACGAGGTTTGCTGGCTCCGCGGGATGACGACGGACGTGTTTAATCACGCACCGGCGAAGCTGTTCATGAACACTGGC
>JAYTDO010000276.1:0-27345 GCA_043735935.1 Chthoniobacteraceae bacterium | reverse complement strand
CGAAGCTCCAGAACATCAGCTCCATGACGGGACGTAGCCCGAGCATCGAAGCGCCGATGCCCATGCCGATGAAGGCCGCCTCGCTGATGGGCGTGTCGACGACCCGCTTGTCGCCGTATTTTTTCCAGAGGCCTTTGGTGACTTTGTAGGCGCCGTCGTACTGGGCGACTTCTTCGCCGATGAGGACCACGTTCGGGTCGCGCTCGATTTCCTCGGAAAAGGCCTGGTTGAGTGCGTCGCGGTATTCGATGAGGGCCATAGACTAGTCGTGAAAGAAATGTTTGCCGGTCCGCCCGGCTTCGGTCTGGCGGTCGACCTCGAAGTAGACGTCTTCGAAAATGTTCGCGTCGGTCGGCAGCGGCGATTCCTCGGCGAAGACGACGCTCGCGGCGGCTTCCTCCTTGGCCGCTTCGCTGATCGCTTCGAACTGCTCGTCCGTCATAATCTTCTCGGCGATGAGCCGGCGCTTGAAGAGCTGGATGGGGTCGTGCTCGCGTTTGTAAACTTCGATCTCCTCCTCGGCACGGTAGCCGCCCTTGTGCTTCGAGTCGGCGACGCTGTGGCCGTAATACCGATACGTGTCGAACTCGATGATGGTCGGCTTCGATTCGTTGTGCGCGCGTTCGATCGCCGTCTGGAGCGTGGCGCGGACTTCGTAGATGTCCTCCCCGTTCGCCTGCGCCCAATCGATGCAAAAAGCCTCGCCGCGTTGGGCGAGGCATCGGTCGATGACGGAGGAGCGCTCGAGGCTGGTGCCCATCGAGTACTTGTTGTTTTCGATGACGTAAACGACCGGCAGATCGAAGAGCGCCGCCATGTTCAACGACTCGTAGAAGCAGCCCTGATTGACGGCGCCATCCCCGAGGAAGCAGAGTGCCGCACCCTTGAGGCCCTTGTATTTGATGCCGTAGGCGAGGCCGAGGCCGAGCGGCGTCTGGCCGCCGACGATGCCGTGGCCGCCCCAGTAGTTCTTGTCCGGAGCAAAGAAATGCATCGAACCGCCCTTCCCCTTCGAGCAGCCGGTCGTCTTTCCAAAAAGCTCGGCCATACACTCGTTCATCGTCATGCCGACGGCCAGCGCGTGCCCGTGGCAGCGGTAGGCGGTGATGACGTGGTCGTGGTCGCCCATGAGCGAACAGGCGCCGAGGGCCACACTTTCCTGGCCGATGTAGAGGTGCATGAACCCCCCCATCTTTCCCTTCGTGTACTCGCTGAGCGCCTTCTGCTCGAAGCGGCGGATGCGGAGCATCTCCCGCAGCAGGCGGATTTTGTCGGCCGGCTGGAGCGATTGGTTGATCGGGGCCAGGGCGTAATCGGTGGATTTAACGGCAGTGTCCATAGTTTCGGCGCTGTTGGCGGCGTAGATGTAACGGGCACCCGCCACTCGCGCAACCCGCAAGATGCCCCCGGCGCAGTTTCCACACCCGGCACTCCTGATTTCCGCGTTTGGCAAATACGGGCCGACACTCGTAGTCTCCACCGCATGAGAACTTTGATCACAATCGCCGTCACCCTTGGGGTGCTGTTTCTTGGGAATGCTTCGGGTCTCGCGAGGGAGGAGGCACCTTCGAGCGCGCTGAATCTCCGGCAGATGATCGTGCCGGCCGGCCGGTATGGGAGGCACATCGAGTTCCCGCTCCGCGCCCAATACATCACCATCCACAGCACGGACAACCCCGGCGCCACCGCCCTCCAGCACGCGCGTGGGATGGCCAATGGCGCCTTCCGGGGAAAATCCAAGTGGAACCGCACCGGCTACCTCACCTGGCATTTCACCGTGGACCATCTCCAGGCCATCCAGTCCCTCCCCCTGAACATCCAGGGTGAACACGCCGACCACGATGGACCGGGCAACAAAACGAGCATCGCCATCGAGATCTGCGAATCCCGCAACCGCGCCCAGCAGGCCGCCGCCATCGACCGCGCTGCCAGGCTCGCGGCCTACGTCATGCACCAAAAAGGCATCCCGCTCGACCACATCGTCCCGCATCAGCACTGGCCGCAGCGTCACTTTAACAACAACCAAAAAAACTGCCCCCGCATCCTCCTCGAAGGAGGCCGGCCGGGCCCCAAGTGGAACGCCTTCATCCAGCGCGTCCGCAGTTATTATTAAAAACGCAGCCCTCTCAGACGACGGCAGCGCCTGATCATCACCGACGAGGGCAACCACTGCATCGCCGTGCTGAAGCGGAAACGCCGAGCGAGAGCGCGGGACCATCCCGCCCAGCCGACCGGCGATCGCGTCTGGGGTAAAACGACACGCCATCTCACCCGGCGGCGCCGCTTCCGGACTCCGTCGCGATGGTTTTCAGAATAATCGCCGAAACCGCGTCGCTTATACGGGTAAATTCGACAGTCTCGCGAAACCACCGTCTTTAATCATGCAAAACCCAAGCCATCCATCCCTCCATGCCCGAAACCGCTCCGGCTTCCGCCGGGCGTTCACCCTGCTGCTGCTCGCCTTCGGGCTGGCGGCCACGCCCGGCCATGCCGGCGGCGGGGTGAACGAGCCGCCTATCCAGACGGTCAATTTCCAGAGCGCGGGGACGGTCGTTCACCAGTTTTCCCCGCTCTTCATTGATGAGGATGATGAGGTGTTCCCCGGTTTCGTGCAGGACACCTTTAACCTGTCGTCCGCGCCGACGCTCACGGCGAACTTCGCCGGCAACAAAGTGCTGGTTTTCACCTTCACTGCGCCGCCGGGGAAGCAAATCCGGGTGACCCCGGCTGGCAACAGCGGCAGTCTGTCCTTTTCGTTTCGCCCGCAGCCTAACTTCGCGACTCCATTCTTCTATGGGACGCTTGCGCCGCCAGTCTGGGAAAACGGACAAGGGGCGCTCCCCGCCGGTTTAAGCTCGCCCCAACTCCTATACTCGACGACCAGCAGCAATTTCGTCCCCAGCATGGTCCTCCCTGTCACCGGGAGCTTCGCCTTCACCAAGTTGACGGTGACGACGACCCTCCCACCGGAGGCGGTCGCGAGCTTCGCGAACCACCCGCTCGTTGAGGTGAATGCCTTCATTGATGCGGAAGGCTTGAACACCGACCCCGGCCCGGCGGTCGCGTTTGAGACGATCGCGGCCCCCACCGTCACCTCACCGACCAGCGCCAGCCTCACCGCAAACAGCGCCACGCTGGGCGGGACGGTGACGGCGAGCGTCAGCAGCCCCATCGCCCAGCGCGGCATCGTCATCTCCCCCACGGCGGTGAATGCGGACCCGACGAGCCTGGGTGCGGGTATGGGCACCCTTCCCGAGGGCGGGACGACGACGGGCGTCTTCACGCGCCCGGTCGGCGGCCTCACCCCAGGCACCTCCTACAGCTACGCAGCGTATGCCATAAACAGCGCCGGTCCGGGCTACTCCGCGGTGGCCACCTTCACCACGCCTGCGGTCTCCCTCTCCACCATCGTCACCAATACCAACAACAGCGGCGTGGGCTCGCTGCGGCAGGCGGTGCTGAATGCGAACGCGAATGCGGGGCCGGACACCATCACTTTTGATCCCACCGTCTTCGCCACCGCGCAGACCATCGTGCTCGCCACCTCGAACTTGGCCGCCTTCACCGGCGACACCACCGTCACCGGCCCAGCGGCGGGCGTCACCGTGCAGGGGGTAAGTGGCAGTGTCTTCACCGTGGGAGCGGGGACGACGGCGAGCTTCTCCAAGCTCACGGTTTCCGGAGGCTCGGAAGGCATCCGCAACCTCGGCACGCTCACGGCCAGCAACTGCGTGTTTTCTGCAAACAGCACCGGCATCAACAACGTCAACAGCGCGACGGTGACGGGCTGCTCGTTCGCGGAAGGTGATTACTCGCTCTCCAATGGCGTCGTTCCCGTGAATGCCGCCGCCACGCTCACCGTGAGCGACTGTAGCTTCACGGATTTCACTTTGTCGTTCATCGACAACAACGGCACCGCGACCCTGAGCGGCTGCACTGCGGATACCACGGGAAGCTTCAACGCCGATTACTTCTTAATTTGGAACCACGCTGGAGCCACGCTGACGCTGACCAATTGCAGCCTCTTGCAAGCATCGGTGAGTGCCTATGGTATGCTCAACAACAATGGCACTCTGGCCTTCCAAAACTGCACGCTCGCCGAGACGGCTGAAAGCTACAACTCCGAGATGCTGACGCTGAAGAACACCATTTACCGGAAGCATTCCGCCTCCGGCACCATCTCCAATGGCACCTTCACCAACGGCGGCGGCAACCTCCTCCTGAACAGCACCGGCAACCTCCCCGCCCACCTCGCCGCCGACCTCACCGCGCTCGGCCTCGACCCGACGGGCCTCCAGAACAACGGCGGGCCGACGAAGACCTTCAAACTGCTCGGCGGCCCCGCCATCAATGGCGGCGTGAACGCCAACGTCCCCGTCGGCCTCACCACCGACCAGCGCGGCACCGGCTTCCCGCGCAGCGTGGGCAACGTGGACATCGGCGCGTATGAAGCACTCTACGTGGACCTCGTGGCCACCACCGCCAGCGCGGCGGAAGGCAGCGGCGCAGGCACCACCGCCTTCACCTTCACCGTCTCCCGCCCCGGCGCGACGACCAGTGCGGTGACGCTCGACTACACCGTGACCGGCACCGGCACGAACCCGGCGGACGCCGCCGACTTTGGCGGCACGCTGCCCAGCGGGAGCGTGACCCTCGGCGTAGGGGTGGCCAGCAACACCATCACCATCGCCGTGTCGAAAGACGCGCTCGTGGAGACCGACGAGACCTTTAAGCTCACGCTGAGCAACCACGCCATCGCAGGCACGGGAGCAGTGGCGACCATCTTGAATGATGATGTGACGCCGACGAATAGCGCGCCGACGGACATCACGCTCAGCAACGCGACCATCGCGGAGAACAACGCCCCCGGTGCGACCATCGGCACGCTCACCGCGGTCGATCCGGACGCCGGGCAGACGCACACGTTCACCTTCGCGGACGACGCGTCGATCGCCAATTCCGGCCCAGGCGGAGTGAGCGCCTTCAGGCAGGTGGTGTTGAACGACAACGCGGCATTCACGATCACGGGCAATGTGCTGAGCATCAATGGGAGCGCGGATTTCGAGACCAAGTCCAGCTACCTCGTCCGCATCAAGGCGACCGACAACGGCAGCCCGGCGGCGAGCTTCGAGAAGGAGTTCATGATCACCATCACCGACGTGCTCGAAGTAACCGGATTGACCGCCGTGAACGATGCGGTGACGACGACCACGGGGCGCACCACGCTCTACCCGCTGGCCAATGACCAGAACCCAGCTGCCACCCTCACGGCCGTGAGTGATCCGCTCATCACCATCGACGGGCGAAAGCTCATCGTCCCGGAGGGTTATGCGGGCACCTTCACCTACACCACGAGCGATGGCCGCACCGCCTCGGTCACGGTCATCCCGGGCTCGCCGGTGGGCACCGCCACAAAGTGGTATGGGCTCCTCTACGATCAAGACGGTGCCATCGCCGGTGACGTCTCGGGCGCCAAGACACGGACCCGCGTCTACGCCACGGTCAAACTCGGCACCCGTACCGTGCGCGCCGGCTTTGCAGCGCAGGGTGCCCCGGGAGTGCCCACGGCCCTCGGCATCCTCACGGGCTCCGTCAACGCCAACGGGCGCCTCGTCATCTCCCTCGTCAGTGCGGGTGAGACCTTCACCGCATCCGCACGGCCGGCCGCTCAAGGCGCGCCAAGGTTCCGCTACAACATCGCCCTCGCGGGCACGGACACGCGCCTGGTGCCGGGAGGCGGCTACATGCGCACAGCCACCTATACCAGTGGCCGGATCGCCATCTCGTGCAGGCTCCCGGATGACCGCACCGTCTTCGGTAGCTCCAAGTTGCTCGACAATGGGAGCTTCGTCTTCTTCAAGGCGATCGGTCACACGTCACCGAAGGCGTTCGTTGGAGGCGAATTTGTCCGCGCCAACCTCGATGCCTCGGATGTGACCGGTGAACTCGAATGGTCTCTGCCTCCCCAATCGGGTGGACTCCACGCAGCGGGGCTCAATGCCACCCTCACCGCCAACGGGTCGATCTACACGCCATCCAGCCTCCTTCCATCGGGGCCGGTCACTATCGACGTCGCTGGCGGAGACCTCGCGGCCCCGATCTCTATCCAGACGAACGCCAGCAACGGCAATCCGGCCAATACGACCGTCGTATCAAGTTGGACCGTCAACCGATCCTCAGGCGCCTTCGCGGCTCACGTCAACGATCCCGCGCAGGCTGGGTTCCTGCGCGCCGCAGGAGTTTATCTGCCCAAGAGCAATCGAGCCTGGGGATTCTTCCCCGGCTCGACCGTCGGCGGCAGCATCGGCCTCTCGGTCCGGGGCCGATGAGCATCATCGCCACCGCCTAACCACATCCGTCCTCACACGTGCCGGCCTGCCAAAAGCAGGCCGGCACTTTTTTTGGATGTGTCGGCTTACTTTGCCGCCAGCGCCGCTTCGATCGCGGTCGAGAGCTCGGCGGAATCGGGTTTCACGGCCGAATCATAACGGGAAAGGATTTTTCCATCGCGCCCGATGAGGAACTTTCCGAAATTCCACTTCACCGGCCCCGGCGCAGGAGAGTTAGGGCCGGTCAGCGCCGCGTAGAGCGGGTGCTGTTCGTCGCCTTTGACGTGGAGCTTGGCGAAGAGCGGGAACGTCACGTTGAACTTCGACGAGCAGAACTGCTTGATGTCCTCCTCGGTGCCGGGCTCCTGCGAGCCGAAGTCGTTGCACGGGAACCCGAGGACGACGAGACCCTTGGCCTGATACTTTTTGTAGAGGGTCTCCAGGCCGTCGTATTGCGGCGTGTAGCCGCACCGTGAGGCGACGTTGACGATGAGCAGCGTTTTCCCGGCGTATGCCTTGAGCGACGTGTCTTTGCCGTCGATGTCTTTGAGCGAGATATTTTGGATCGGGCTTTCTGCGGCGGAAGCGAGCGCGGTCATGGTGAGGAGTGTGGTAAGAAAGGCGGTCGAGGGTTTCATTTTTGTGAGGTCAAAATCGGGTTGTTCACATGCTTTATTAAAGAAAGAGTTTTTAAGCCAACATCCTTACTTCTTCTTAAGCGTGTGAATAACCGTGCCGCAGGAGGTTCTTCGCAATGTGGGCCGAAGTTCCACGTCTGTGTAATCCTGCGAATAACGATCGGTCACAGGTCCAACGGAGACCGACAACTCGCAGTTAGGCATCGTTATTCGGCGGAGTTGGCAGTTGCTGGCGACTTATTCAAGGGCTGTTCTTTCGCAGGTTTTTGTTTCCAAAGCCCCTTCGTGAGGGCATCGCGGGCGGCGTCCACTTCCGCCTCTTTTTTGCTGCGGCCACGGCCGAAGCCGAGATCGACACCGCACCAGACGATCTTTGCGGCGAAGTTCTTTTGATGTTCCGGCCCGGTCGCATCGACGATCGGGTAGTTCGGGCTCGCTGGCGAAATGGCCTGGAGGATTTCCTGCAAGCGGCCCTTCGGATTTTGGTCTTCGGTTTCCAATTCGAGGGATTCCAGATACTCCCGAGCTTCCGTGAGCACGACCCGGCGGACGGTGACGTAATCCGAGTCGATATACATCGCGCCGATGAGGGCTTCGTAGGCGTCCGAAAGCGCGGAGGCACGTTCGCGTCCGCCGCTGGCCTCCTCGCCTTTGCCCATCATCAGGAATTTCCCGAGTTCGATCGCGTCGGCATGGATCTTCAGACCCTCACGCGAAACGATCCGGGCGCGCAGCTTGGTGAGCTGGCCTTCGCTGGCCTCGGGGTAATGGTCGAAAAGATACTCAGTGAAGATGAGCTGCAGCACGGCATCGCCGAGAAATTCGAGCCTTTGGTTGTCGAAATGATGGCGCTGGGTTTCGTGGCCTAAACTGGGATGAGTGAGCGCCTCGGCCAGTAGTAGGGAGTTACGAAACTTGTATTTGATGCGCTGTTCCAGAGGGTTCATTCGATTGCGCGAGTACTATCACTGACAATCTGGGAGTGCCGCTAAAATTAGTCGCCACACGACCCCAATTCATCGTGGTGGCGCGCGCCTGATTTTGTTACGCGATAGTGAATATGGAAGCCGTTCAGGACTCCGCTGCTGCCGATCTGGCTCAAGGGCTGACCGCCGACCGGCGTACGGAACGGGTGACGATCGTCTTCACCGACATCGTCGGCTCCGTGCAGCTAAAGCAACGGCTCGGCGACGATCAGGGCGTCCGCTTGATCGAGCGGCACGACGCTCTGGTGCGCGAGACGCTCGTCCGTTTTCCCGGTGCGTACGAGACCGGACTCGCCGGCGATTCGTTCATGCTGGTCTTCGCGCGGCCGGACGACGCGGTGCAGTTTTCGCTCGTGGTGCAGGCGGGGCTTCGCCGACTCGCGATCGAGAATGGTGAGAATGTCTTCGATCGGATTGGCATCCATGTCGGCGAGGTATTCATGGAAAAAATCGGGGGCCGAATGCGACCGGTGCGCAGCATCCAGATCGATACGTGCGCGCGGATCATGGCGCTCGGCGGAGCTGACCAGATCCTGCTTTCCCGGACGGCGTTTGACGGCGCTCGCGCGGCTTTGCACAGCGAAGGTCTCGATGGCCTCGCAGCGCTGAGTTGGTTGAATCACGGGCACTACGCGCTCAAGGGCGTCGATAATCCGATCGAGATTTGCGAAGTCGGTGAGAACGGTTGCGCCCGGCTTTCCGCGCCCGCGAATTCGGAAAAGGCGCACCGCGTCAACACGGCCGAAGGCGAGCCGGTTCTCGGTTGGCGGCCGGCCATCGGCCAGCATGTGCCGGGCACCGGATGGGTGCTCGAACGGCCGTTGGGCGAGGGGGGTTTCGGCGAAGTCTGGCTCGGTTTTCACTCCGTCCTCAAACAACGCCGCGTCTTCAAGTTCTGCTTCCGCGCCGATCGCGTGCGCTCGCTGAAACGCGAGGTCACCCTCTTCCGTCTGGTCCGCGAGCGCTTCGGCGAACACCCAAACATCGTCACCGTCCACGACGTCTATTTCGATGAGCCGCCGTTTTACCTCATCATGGACTACGTCGAGGGCTCGGACCTCGCTGGCTGGTCAAAGAAGCTGTCGTCCACGCCGATCGAGACGCGGCTGGAGATCGTGGCTCAGGCAGCGGATGGCCTCCAGACGGCGCATGAAGCGGGCATCATCCATCGCGATGTGAAGCCGGCGAACATCCTCGTCGGCCAAGACCGCGGCCATTTGCAGGTAAAGCTGAGCGACTTCGGCATCGGCCAGATCATCTCGAGCAATGGAATCGAAGGTGTCACGCAGCTCGGCTTCAGCCAGACGATGATGACGTCCGGTTCGGCCAGTGGGACGCACATGTATTTGCCACCGGAAATCGTCGCCGGCGAACTCGCGACGACCGGCTCCGATATTTACTCGCTCGGGATCGTGCTGTGGCAGGTCATCATCGGTGATTTCTCGCGGCCGCTTGTGCCGGAATGGGAAAAGGAAATCTCCGATCCGTTGCTGGTGGAGGATTTGCGGAAATGCTTCGCGACCGACGCGGCGACTCGATTTTCCGCCGGGCAGCTCGCGGCGAGCCTGCGTGCGCTCGGCGATCGCCATTCGGGCCTCGCCGAAGAGCGGATGCGCCGCGCCGCCGCCGAGCGTCGCGCGTATCTGCGCGGCGTGGCCCGGACGGCTGGCATTGCGTGTTTGGTCGTGCTGCTCGTCACAGGCCTTGCCGTGTTCGGTTTTCGGCAGGCGAGCGCCGCGAGCGCGGCTCGGGCCCACGCGGAGCTGCTCCTTTCAAAAGCGCAGCTCCAGCGCGGTGAGGAATCCCTCGCTGCCAACGACGCGGCCGCCGGGCTCGCGTATCTCGCCGCCATCGTGCGGCGCGATCCGCGAAACACCGTCGCCGCCGAGCGGCTTTTATCCGCCTTACGCGATCGAAATTATGCGGTTCCACTCATGGGCGCGCTCTCGCACGGCAGTCCGCTTTACGATTGCGCGTTCAGCCCGGACGGCGCGCGGCTCGTGACTGTCAGCGAAAACGTCACGAATATTTGGGATGCCACGACCGGCGCGCGGCTTCTCGGCCCGCTGCCATTCGGCGGCGACCGGATCGCCTTCAGTCCCGATGGCGGGAACTTCGCCGAGATTCATCGCGACGCCCGAGTCTTCGATGCGCGGACGGGCGCGGTCTTATTCGTTCTCGGTTTCGTGCCGGACGGACCTTACGGAAAAGCCCGAAGCGATGTGCGATTCAGCCCGGTCGGAGGGCGGATCGCCACGATCTGCGGCCAGGCCAATGCACAGTTATGGGATGCAACGAATGGGCGCCGGATTGGCCCGCCGCTGGCGCATCCTGGGGAGGTTTGCTGCCTTGCCTTCAGCCCGGATGGCGCGCGTCTCGCGACCGGCTGCGACAACGGCCGCATTTATTTTTGGGCCACCAACAGCGGCGCGCAGATCCGGCAGATCGAGGGGGATTCGCGCGTCGAACATCTCGCTTTCAGCCGCGATGGCCGATGCCTCGTGAGTGGGGCGGCGGACGGGAGTGTCAGGCGTTGGAACGCGCAGACTGGCGACGCCATGGGCGAAGCTTCGCACCAGGGTCTCGGCATCACCGATGTGGCGTTCAGCCCCGACAGTTCGGTCATCCTCAGCACGTCGCATGACGGCACGATGAAGCTCTGGAATACCGATACCGGCAGCTTTCGCGGTGAACTTCCGACCGATCATTTCCGGGCGTGGGCGGGGCGATTCAGTTCGGACGGACGGCGCATTTTCACACGCTCAGGGAACGGGTCCGTCGCCGTGTGGGATGCCGATCGGCGGGTTCGTATCGCTCAACCGGTGAGGCCTGGCGGCTTTGCGGAAACCGCGGAGTTCAGTCCCGATGGCAGCCGACTCGCCGTGGCGGGTTCGGATGGAACGGCGATCATTCTGGAAATCGATCGTACGAACGCGACGCCGCTGCGCGTCATGCATCACGCGAAGATTCGAGCGGCCGACGTGCGGGCGGATGGGGCTCAGATCGCCACGGGCGGCGAAGACGGGCGCGTGCGATTCTGGGATGCGTGGACCGCCGACGAGGTCGGTCGCGCGATTCTGCTGCCGCACGGCATTCGCAGCGTGAAATACGCCGCGGATGGGACTCGCGTCGTGACGGTGTCGAATGCGAATGCCGTTCAACTTTGGACGTGCGCCACGGCCGAGCCAGTCGGTCCGCCCATCGTCGCGGAAGGACGCGTCATCGCGGCGGACATCAGCGAAGACGGACACAGCGTGCTCATCGCCAGCGAAGGCGGAGGGGTGCGTATGTGGGATGGGGCGAATGGCCAGCCGATGACGCCGGACTTTTCTCGCAGCGTCGGGCGCGCGGCGATCGTTCCTCACGAGGGTCGCGCTGTGGTGGCGCGGGGAAACTTCGTCGGCGTCTGGGACACGCGCACGGGCGAGGCGCTCGGGGATGCGGAGGCGCACACAGCCAGTATCATGACGCTCGCAGTGAGTGCCAGTGGCCGCTATTTCGCGACGGCCACCTACGATCGCTCGACCCGCGCGTGGCGCACGGACAAGGGAGGCCCATTCGGAAAGGAGCTTCGGAACGCGAACATGATCAGCGGGCTCGAGTTTAGCCGCGACGATCATCTCCTCGCCGCCACAAGCTTCGAGCGGACGGTCGAGTTGTGGGATTTGGCCAAAAGCGTGCGTGTGGGCGAAGCGCTCGTGCATCCTGATTTCGTCAATGCGAGCGCTTTCAGTCCGGTGACTTCGCGCCGGCTGGTCACCTCGAGCCGGGACGGTGTGCGGCTGTGGGACACGGCCACGCTGGCGCTGATCGAGGAGCCTTTGCGGATCGGAAAATCGGTCCGCGGGGCGATCTTTTTTCCCGACGGCCGTCGCGCGCTCGTTCTTCCCGAAGATGGTGAAGCCGCGGTGATCTGGGAGATCCCTGATGTGGACGCATCCTGTCCGGAGTGGGTCGCCGATTGGGCGGAAGCAGTGGGTGGTTCGGCCGTCGACGATACTGGCGCGCTCCGCGCCACGGCACCCGATCTCATGTCGAAAACCCGGGCGCGCATCGCATCGCTCAAGGGAAACGATGTCTACGCCGCCACGGCCCGATGGTTTTTTTCGGCCCGCAACTCGCGGACGATTTCGCCCTTTTCGCCCGTCAGCGCTGAATCGCAGGACGGGTCGCTCTACCCGGCGCGTCCGGCATCGGCGGGAAACGATCAGATCGACCTGACGAAATATTACAACTGCCGACTGGATGAGCCGATGATCTCGAGCGATCTCGGCAACAGCCTCGAAGAACTGGAACCCGGCGTGCGCGAACTCGCCGGCACGAGATTCGATGTCCGTGGTGTGGTGCAGGTCGGTAATCGCGATTCGCTTTCGCATTACCCTCGGGAAATCCGCGGCATCGTCGTGGGTCGAAAGTGCGGGTCGTTGCATTTTCTCCACGCCGCCGAATTCTCGGCCTCGCCGACGGGCACGGAGATCGCACGTTATGTGGTGCATTACGCGGACGGTTCAGCCACGGAGATTCCGGTGCGGAGTCGTGTGGAGCTGGATGACTGGTTCTCGAAGGAAGCGTCCGATCCGCTCGTGGTGGCTTGGCGCGGCACGAACCGTTTTGCCCAGGCTCAGGACACTGCCCTTTCCCTCTTTAAATTGACCTGGAAAAACCCGCTTCCGGACGTGGCGGTTGCGACCGTGGACCTCGTCTCCAGCGGGACGGTGGCGGCGCCTTTTGTCATCGCCATCACCGCCGAATAATCGGGAAATGGGGTGGCCAACGGGACTCGAACCCGCAACAACCAGAACCACAATCTGGAGCTCTACCATTGAGCTATGGCCACCATTTTGGAAGGCGCAAGATAGCAAAGGAGCCCCGGTTGCCAATGGGTTTTTCCACAATCGCATTTCCGCTTCCCCGCTCGCCTTCCGCGGCGGGCCTGCGGTATTGCTTTCCGGTATGCAAGATTCTGAGCCTTCCAACGAGCGCTGTGCCGGCGTGAAAGCGCGGCTCGGCCAATGGCGCGAGTGCGCTGAAAACACCGTGCGCGAAGAGCCGGTGAAGGCCGCCGGGTACGCGTTCCTCGGGGGGATCGTCGTCGCGATTTTCCCCGTCGGGCGCATCCTTGGCGGCGTGTTGCGAGTCGCCCTCGCGCTGCTGCGTCCGGCGCTCGTGATCCTCGGCATCGTGAAATGTTTCGAGGAACTGGACCGCCGGGGCGGGCGCGCGGACTAGTCCTTCTTTTGAAAGAGCGCCTGCACGTCGGTCGCGTCCACGTCGCTCAGATCCAGAGTGTCTCCGCGTAGGGTGGCGACGACGATTCGATCCGAGACGCCCTTTGCGGCCGGGGCGGCGTAGTATTTCATCGAGCCGACGGTGAGGTGGGTGGGGAAGACGATCACGAGGAGTGAGTTCTCGTCCACGTTCACCATCAGCGTGCTGAAGTTTTCGCCCTGCTGATACATGCTCGTGAAGTTGCTCTCGTTGACGAGCGACGCCATGAACTGGACGGCGTTGTAGGCATTCGATCCGAGCGTCGCGAAGGTCGTGGTGTCGATCGCCTCCGGATTCCCGCATTGATGGATGAGGTAGCCGGCCTTCTCGACGAGCAGCGCGATGTTTGCCTCGCTCTTCTTTAAGAGGTCCTTCAATGCCGCATCGATCACATCGATGTCTTCCTGATTGAGAGATGGAAATTGGCCCATGGTCAGGATTACTTGCGGACGCCGTCGCTCAGGAATTTGTGCAACAGCATGCGGGTGATCATATTGAGAGTCTCAAATACTCCTTCGCACTTCGCCGCGGAGCCCTCGAAGGTCGGTACTTGGATTTCCCGGTTGTTTAAAACGAAGTCGAGGTATTCCACCGGTGCCACATCCGGCAGGTCGCGCTTGTTGTACTGCATCACGTAAGGGATGTCGTCCAAGTTCAGGTTCAGCGCCTTCAGGTTGTCTTCGAGATGCTTAAAGGTCTCGATGTTCTCCTCCATTTTGTCGTACTGCGAATCGGCGACAAACACGATCCCGTCCACGCCGCGCAACACGATCTGCCGCGTGGCATTGTAGATCACCTGGCCCGGCACGGTGAAGAGCGCGAACTTCGTCTTGAAGCCCTTGATGGCCACCGCTTCGAGCGGGAAAAAGTCGAAAAACAACGTGCGATCGCTGCTCGTCGCGAGAGAAGTCATCTTCCCTTTTGCGTCCGGGTTTGGCGTCTGCACGTTCTTGTGAACCTGCTCGAGGTTGGTCGTTTTGCCGCTCTTGGCGGGACCGTAATAAACGATCTTCACCTGCAGCTCTTTGGTCGCTTGGTTGATAATGGCCATGGGCTTTTTTGTAACGAGAGGGTTATTTCGCGAGTTGGTTCGCGCAGAGTCTCAGCGTGTGCCATGGCAGCACGCCATCGGGTTTTCCGAGCACCGCAAAGAATACCTGCCCGACCCGGAACATCTGGCAATGCGCTCCGTGCGTCGTCAGCACGAGATCGTCCACTTCCCCCAGCGCCATCTCGCCCGAGTACTGGTTGATCCGCGCGAAAATCTGCGGGAGGAACGCCGCGAACGTGTCGCCCTTTATCCCCTCGGGCAGTTCATGCGCCACCACCAGCCCCTCTTGGAGCGCCACCACCGCACCCGCGATACCGGGCAGTTTCATCAGGTTGGAAACGATTTCGCCGGGCGACCAATCGGTCTTCTCGGGATTGCCAAATGCCTGGCCTAGCGTCTCGGGCACCGGTGCCGGAGACGGTTCCGCAGGCGCGACGACCGTGGGAGTTTCAGCCACGGGCGCCACTTCCACAGGAGCGACCGCTTTAGGTGCGGGAGCCGCTTCTGCGGCTGGCGTTTCGAGCGGTTCGGCGGCCGCCGGTACTGGCGTGGGAGCCGGCTTCGGCACATTCTCTCCACCTTGAAATAGCGCGGGGATCTCCTCGTCGATCGCGATGCTCTTTCGCTTCGGCGTATCCTTCTTCGATTGCTTCAGGAAGGCAGGCGCCACCACTCGCAGGGGAAGGGAAAGTTCGGTCTCCTCCGGCGCATTCGTCGGATCGGTGGGAGGCGGCGTGCTCCATGAGCGGAGTTGGCCCCAGGTAAAGGAGACTTTCCCCCGGGCAAGACCCGCCGTTACATCGCCCGTGGGCAGCGTCACCGTCGCCCCATTCATCGCCGACACTTCGGTCTTTATCTGATCCGGCCATCCGTCGGCGAGATCCTTGATCGAAAGTGACAGCGGCGGTTGATCCGAAGGCTCCGCCGGCGCAGGAGCCGGCTTCGCGACCGGTTTCGGCGCCACCGTTGCAGCGACCTCCTGCGGCGGTTTGATCTTCCCTTTGCCACCCTTTGGCTTTGGCACGTTCGGCGCCGGGGCCATCGGGACCAGCTTCGGCATCCGCGCCGCGGGCTTGGCCTCCACGGGCGGCTCCGCTTTCTTCGGCGGCTCGGTGGGAGCCGTCGGCGCGATCGCGTAAGGATTATTCTTATCACCGAAAAGGTTATATCCCTCCTCGGGCATATCATACCGGCGCTGGTCATCGCGGCGGCGGATCAATTCCGGTCGCACGCGCTTGAAAATCTCCCCGAGCGGCACATCCACCATCCGCTTCTCGTCCGTCTTCACCGGCTTGAACACCCCGGCGGGCGCCTGCCGGTGCAGACTGGCCAGCGAGATCTTCACCGAGCCTGTCGGCAGTTGTTTCAAAATCGTCGGCACCGGCAGCGTCACCGTCACCTCCGGCGCCGGCATCTTCGCCACCGTGTCTTTGAGATCCTCGGGCAGCTTCGCCAGGATCACCGCCAGCGAAAGCTGTGCTGTCTCCACCGCCGCCACTTCTGCGGCTGGCCTAGAAAAGGATGACCGTTGCGGCGGCACCACCACGCTAGGGACGGGAGTCGACGGGGTCTTGCGAAAGAGTTTGGATAGGAATTTCAGCATGCGCCGGGATTTGTTTCGGAAATGAGGCTAGCAGTCGCGATGCCACGATTCGTTTTGCTTTTAAATAATTTCGTCCACCTCGCTCCCATGGCCTATCTCGTGCTTGAATGCCCTGCCTGATCAGGCACCATCCCATCGTTCTCGCACCCTTGTAATCCTCATGCCCGCCAAACAGCGCATCCTCATCCTCGACGACGAGCACGACATCCTCGAGATCTACCAGGAAATCCTCGCCCGGCTCCCCAGCCAGCCTGAAATCCACACCGCAGACAACGGCGCCCGCGCCATCGCCCTTTTGGAGAGCGACCCATTTAATCTCCTCCTCGTCGACCTTCGCATGCCCACCATGGATGGCTTCCAGGTCCTCGCCATCGTCCGTCGCAAATTCCCCGCCCTTCGTGTCGTCGTCATGACTTCCGTCGAAGACGAACAATTCCGCGCCCGCGCCTACGCCATGGGAGTCGACCTCTACATGGAGAAGCCCAAGACCGGCAAAGAGATCATCAACTTCGTCGACTGCATCGAATCCCTCCTCGAACGCGAAATCGCCGGCGGCTTCCGCGGCGTCCAGAGCAAGACCCTCGTCGACATCATCCAGCTCGAATGCCTCACCCAGAGCTCCGTCATCCTCAAAGTCACCACCGCCACAGGTGAAGGCCGCATCTGGATCCAACGCGGCGAGATCTACGACGCCACCGCTGGCGAAACCACGGGCAAGGAAGCCTTCCTCGAAATGCTCTGCTGGAGAACTGGCAACTTCGAGATCCTCCTCTCCGACATCCCGCGCCCGCGCACCATCTTCAGCAACTACGAGAGCCTCCTTATGGAGAGCGCTCAGAGCATCGACGAAGCCGCCGCTGACACCACCACCGCCGCTGCCGGCCTCGCCGCCTTCGCCCGGTTCAAAGGCGTCCAGTTCGCCGTCACCGTCGAGACCGACCATCCCAAAAATATCGAGCAATGGGGTTGCGAAGACCCCGAGCAAATCGGCGCCTGGGTCCACCAGACCGCCATGTCCCTCCGTGAACTAGGCGACCGCCTCGAAGCGGGCCAGCTCACCGACATCGAAGCCCTCGGCCCCCAGCGCCACATCGCCCTCCTTTGCAGCGATGAGGAAATCCTCGGCGTCGGCTTCACCCGCTCCGCCGTGCTCCCCCACATCCGTGAAACAATGAAACTCATCGAGCACAAATGGGCATCCTGAAATCCTTCAAACGCACCCAAAAGCCCCTCCGGCCCGAGCGCCTGCCCAGCGGCTGCTTCACCCTCCACCGCGGCGGCGGCCTCGTCGGCTCCACCATCCCCACCTCCTTCCCCATCGTCGCCCTCATGGAGATCGGCCACACCGTGCTCGACGCCTTCGCCCGCGCCGAGGCCGCCAATCTCCCCCTCAGCGACCTCTTCGTCCAATACAGCGGCCTCACCATCACCGCCCGCGAGCTCCGCGGAGGCGCCCTCATCTTCCTCAGCCCAGCCACTCTCAATCTCGCCCACGCACTCACCCCGCCCGCCATGCACTACAAAAGCATCGAAGAATTCATCCTCCACCTCGAAAACTACATCGAGTGCTGGAAGCAATTTAACCACTACCTCAACCTCGCCCGCGAAAAGAAATTCTCCCGCGACGACGAATCCCAGTTCCTCGAGGTCAAAAGCATCATCACCCAGGGCTTCGAAGCCATCGCCGCCTCCGCCGATAAGGGCGGCCCCCGCAAAGAAGAGGTCAACTCCCTCTTCGCAAGCGCCCCCTCCCTCCGCTACCTGGCAGACAACCACGAAGCCGTCCACAGCGTCGAAGGCCAGTGGCACAAAATCTTTCTCACCCTCCAAAGCCTGCTCGGACAGCTCAAAGTGCAGCAAAACAAACAGGAAAAAGGCACCGGCTGGAGTCTTTTCGGGAAAAAGTAAGGTCCGCGGCCTCTTTTCAGCCCCTTCTTCGCCCTCGGTCTCGGGTTTTTCGGGAAAAAACACCGTTTCGGCGTCCATTGCGGCTGTTTTTCCCACGATCGCGGCCCCTGATCCCGCGACGAGGCGGCTTTATGGAGCATTCTCCTCCACCCAGGCCGCCGCGGAATAGGTTAATTCCGCGACGGAATAAACTTAAGGCGTCATGGAATAGGTTTATTCTGTGACGGAATAAACTTAAGGCATCATGGAATAGGTTTATTCTGCGACGGAATAAACTTAAGGCGTCGTGGAATAGGTTTATTCTGCGACGGAATAAACTTAAGGCGTCGCGGAATGAGTTTACTCTGGAACGGAATGAACTTAAGGCGTCGCGGAATGAGTTTATTCCCCGGCGGAATCCCCTTATGGAGCGGCGGAATCAGTTAATTCTGCGACGGGATAAATCATTCCTGCGACGAGCTAGGTATTCTTTTTCGCAAAAATAACTAATTCTGCGAACGCATAAATCCACAGTTTCGCAGAATTGACACCCGCGCCGACCTTCTTTTTCCCAAATTCGAGCGCTTGACTTCACCTCGCCTGACGAATATCACCGCCCGCGTGGCCGATCCCCTTCGCTACGATTCCATCCTCCCCAATGGAGAACCCCTCCGTTGGGACATGGGGCCGGATTTCGTCTGGGATGGCGACGTGCCCGCCAACCTCAACCCACCTAAACGTATGCCTCAAATCCGTGTCAGCCTCGGCTTCGCCCAAGCCGCCGATCACGTCATCGAAGAACTAGCCGACGAAGTCCTCGCTGGCATGACCGGGAACGCCGCCTTCCCCTCACCGCCCGTCACCCTCACCGGCTTCACCTCGGCCAACAACACCTTCAGCAACGCCCGCGTCGCCGCCGCCCAGGGTGGCCCCGCCGACACCGCCGCCAAGGATCTCGCCCGCGAGGAAGTCGTCCGCCAGCTCCGTCTCCTCGCCGGTTACGTGCAGGAAAGGGCGGAGTCCGACATGGCCAAACTGCTCAGCTCCGGCTTTGACGCCGTGAGCAGCAACCGCGCATCCGCCGCGCTTTCCAAGCCACACATCCTCGACGTCATCAACGCCGGCAGCGGCCAGCTCAAACTGCGCGTGAGCCCGGTGCAAAACGCCCGCATGTACGAAGTCCGCCAATACTCGAGCGGCGGACAATTCGTCTCCGCGGGTGTGTTTAACTCCACGCGCGACATCACCCTCACGGGCCTCACTGCGGGCACGACCTACACGATCGAAGTCCGCGCGCTCGGCGGTGCCACCGGGCACAGCGAATGGAGCGCGCCGACCTCGCGAATGTCGCTCTAAAGCCGCGAACGAATCGCCGCGAAGACCGCTTCCCCCGTCGCCGGGGAGTTAAGTTTAATCTCCCCGCCCGGCACCCCAAACGCCGCCACCGCCTCCCGGATCGCTTCGCGCGCCGAGATCGCCAGCATCAGCGGGGGTTCGCCCACCGCCTTGCTGCCACCCACCACGCCGGGCTGCTCCGCATCGCGAAAGAGCGCGACTCGGAAATCCGCCGGCGCATCACTAAAGGCGGGGATTTGGTAAGTGCTCGCGCTGTGCGAAAGCAGACGGCCTTTCCCATCCCAGCGAAGATCCTCGCAAGTGAGCCAGCCGAGCCCTTGCACAAACCCGCCCTCGATCTGCCCGCGGTCGATCCCGGGGTTCAGCGACTCGCCCGCATCGTGCAGGATGTCCACCCGCCGCACCGTGGACATGCCGGTCGCGCCATCCACCTCCACCTCGCTCACCGCGGCTCCACAAGCGAAGTAATGAAAGGGCCGGCCGCGCCCCGTGGCCCGATCCCAGTGGATGCCGGGAGTCTGGTAAAAGCCCGTGGCCGACATCGGGATGCGGCGGAGATAAGCCGCCTCGACGATCTGTGCGAAAGACGGCGAGCCGCCATTTTCCCGAAGCTCCGCGGCAATGGGAGCGAGCCGCGCGCGTAGCTGCGAACAGGCATCGAGGATCGCCGCGCCATTCAAATCCGAACCGCTCGACGCCGCAGTGGCGGAAGTATTCGGCACCTTGTCCGTGGCCGTCGGCATGAGGCGAAAGGCGGACGCCGGCAAGCCAAGCTCGCGCATCGCGATGCCGAGGATTTTCGTCTGGATGCCCTGGCCCATCTCGGTGCCGCCATGATTGAGCTGCACGGAGCCATCGCGGTAGATGAGGACTAGCGCGCCCGCCTGATTGTATGGGGTGAAGGTGAAGCTAATGCCAAACTTCACGGGCGTGATGGCGATGCCGCGTTTCGTGTGGCCGTGCTGCGAATTCCAAAGTGCGATCTCGGCGCGGCGCGGTTCGAATCGCGCGCTTTCCATGAGCTGGCGCCAGATTTCCGGCAGCCGCTCGTCGCCGATCTCCTGACCGTAGTGCGTCGTATTCGACTCGCCCGAGCCGTGGTAGAAATTCCGCTCGCGGACGACATGTGGCGGGAGCGCGAGCCGTCTTGCGATGCGGTCGAGGATCTCCTCGATGACGAGCATTCCCTGAGGCCCGCCGAAACCGCGGAAGGCGGTTTGGGATGTGAGATTGGTTTTCGCCACGCGGCCTGACACTTCGATGGCCGGGAGGTAATAGGCGTTGTCGATATGGAACATCGCGCGGTCGGTGACGGGCATCGAAAGATCAAGCGCCCAACCGCCGTTCGAGATGAGCTCACAGCGGAGCGCCGTGCATCGCCCGTCCGCGTCGTGCCCCACATCGAAGCGCGCGAAAAACGGATGGCGTTTGCCGGTGAGTTGCATGTCGAGATTGCGATCCAACTGCACGCGCGCCGGGCGTCCAGTCCGCAGCGCCGCAAGGGCCGCGAGCGCCGCCCAGGTATTCCCCTGCGTCTCCTTTCCCCCAAATCCACCGCCCATCCGTGGCGACTGGACGACGACGCGATTGCGCGGCAGGGCGAGGACTTCGGCGACGATCGTCTGGATCTCGGAAGGATGTTGGGTGGATGAAACGACGTGGACGTTGCCTTCCGAATCCACCTCCGCCCAGGCCGCCTGAGTCTCCAGATAGAAATGTTCCTGCCCGCCGATGTCGAATTCGCCGGAGAAAGAAAAAGCGCTCGCCGCCAAAGCCGAAGGCACGTCGCCGCGCCGCATAAAGTTCGGCTCCGTATGAAAACGATCCGCCGCGATCGCCTCGCGGATCGAGAGGATGGGAGGCAGCTCCTCGTATTCGACCACCACCCGCCGAGCCGCATCCCGAGAAGCTTCCAGCGTTTCCCCGACCACGACGGCGATGAGTTGCCCGTGGAAAAAGACGTCCTTGTCCGCGAGCAGGATTTCGTCCTTCCGCGAGACGCCGACATCGTTGTGGCCGGGAATATCCTCGGCCATCAGCACCGCAATGACGCCCGGCAACGAGCGGGCTTCCGTCGCATCGCGCCGAAGGATGCGGGCCCGCGCGTGGGGCGCACAAACTGGCCACATCTCCAGCATCGGACGGCGTTGCGCCTGATCATCGACGTAAGCGGACCGCCCGGTGACGTGCCCGACTGCACTGTCGTGCGAAAGGAACCGCGAAGCGTCGGCGATCGGCCAAAGGGCGCCGGGGAGAAAGTCGGGAAGCGCGTCCGTATCTCCGCGCGCGAACTTTTCCCAAAGACTGACGACGAGCCCGCGCCGATACTCCGCGCTGCCGCGTCCATCATCGATCGGCGTAAACTCATCCCGCAGCGAAGGCGGCGCGGCACCCGGCGGTTTGCCCAGCACCTCCACCTCCGCGAGCAAAGCGCGCATCGGCATTGGTGCCACGCCCCCGAACGCAAGCCGCGCGAGTGTGATGTTTCCCGCAGAATCCGTCTCGATGCCAAACGCTGCGGAGACGATGCTGATATCCATCTCGCGGCGCTTCGACACCTTGAAGAACTCGAACCGCCGCTGCGGGACGCGCGGCAGCACGATCGCCTTGAGGACTTCATCCGACCGCAGCGCGGTCTTGCGGTAGGCGAGGAAAAAGTCGGAGAGCGGCAGCGTGCGTTCGCCGGATTCGGACGCGAGGATGAGGGAGGCGTCCATCGCCAAAAGAAGCGGCGCACTGTCTCCGATGGGCGAGGCGGTGACGAGATTGCCGCCGAGCGTGGCGCGATTGCGGATCTGCCGTGAAGCGAAGAGGCGCAGCATTTTGTCGAATGCCGGGAACTCGCCGTTGAGCGTTTCGCCAATGCAAGTCAGCGTCGCCGCCGCGCCAATCAGCCAGGCAGCCGGAGATTGCCGAATCTCGCGAAGCTCCGCCACGGCTTCCGTCGAAATGAGCCGGGAAAAGCGCACGAACTTTTTCGTGATCTCGACGCCAATCTCCGTTGCGCCGGCGACCAGCCGCGCATCGGGAAATCGGCGCTTCAACGAAAGAAGCTGGGCAAGCGAGGCTGGCTGAAGGAAAGACGGGCACGCCTTAAACTCATTCCGCAGCGGTTCGGCACTCGGAAACGGCGTGGGAAGTTTTCGCATCGCGAGCATTTCCACCGCCGCATCGCGAATCGGCCGATACCCCGTGCAACGGCAGAGATTTCCACAAAGTTGATCCGCGATCTGCGAGGGGCCGGACAAGTCTGCGCGCTGATGCGCCTCGAACAGGGACATCACAAATCCCGGCGTGCAGTAGCCGCACTGCGAACCGTAGTGCCGCACCATACAAGCCTGCGCCGGATGCAACTCGCCGCCCCGCGCGAGTCCCTCGACGGTGAGCAATTCCTTCCCCGCAAACATCGGGAGCAATGCGATGCAACTATTGATCGAACGCCACGCGTCCCCGTCCCGCAGAGCCACCGTGCAAGCCCCACAATCGCCCTCCGAACAGCCGGACTTCGGGCCGACGTGTCCATTTTTGCGGAGCCAATCCAGCAGCGTCGTGTCGGCGGGAAGATCGCGCGCGTCGATGCGTTCGCCGTTGAGGATGAAGCTGAAGGAATTCCCCTCCATGGGGTTTAGGTGCGGCGCGCTTGCAGGATTTTCAAAAAGGATCGGGAGCCGATTTCGTCGAGTGAAAGCCCGGTGGCGAGCGCTTCGTCTTCGGTGATCGCTCCGCAGGCGAGGCCGCGAAGGAAGAAATTCAGAAGACCCTGCCCGGTGGCCGCGTCGTCGAAGACGTCGCCAAAGAGTGAAGCGAGCGCGGCTTTTTCCATGAAGGCTTTGAGTCGTCCGGAAGCGGCGTCGAGTCCACTGAGGAAGAACGAATAGATCGCGGCGTAGCGGACGATGAGTTGCGCGGGATGCAAGTCCCAGCCTTGGTAAATGCCGTTTTGCAGCGAGTGGAGAGTGTCTTTGTAGGCGCGCAACCATGCGCCGTGAACAGCATCGCGATTCTCGCGGAGTTCGTCCGCGGTGAGGCTTTCGCCGCGATGAGGGCCGACCGGGAGAATGTGGGTCGCACCGTCGGAAATGTGGACTCCGGTGCCGGCGAGCGCGACGACAATGGCCGTGCGCGCGAAGTCGCAAGCGGGATGTCCCATCGCCTGCCAGGCGGCGGTGATGCCGAAGGATGCGGTGTAATCGTACACGCCGAAATGGACACTTGCGCAGCGGCCCTGAGAGGCGTCGATGAAGTCCTGAAGCGGACAACGGCCGGTTTGGTCGACGATGGATTGAGGTGTCTCGACCATGAGTTCCAGCCGGAGGGAACCGGTGGTGAGGTTGAGCTTGGTTTCGAGGGCTGAGCAGACCTTCGTTGCGGCAGTGACGTGTGAGGCGAGCTGCACCTTCGGAATGGTGATGACGAAATTGCCGGGCAGCGCGCCGCCGGATTTTGCGACCAGCGTGGTAACGAAGATGTCCAGCGTCCGCATGCTCCGCGCGCGCAGGTCTTCGCTAAAGGGTTTGATACGGACGCCGATGAACGGCGGAAGGGTCCCCGCTTTGATTCCGGCGGCGACTTCCTCCGCGCTGGATGCGGCGTGGGCGTCTTCTTCGCTGTCGAGGCGGTTGCCGTATCCGTCTTCAAAATCGAGTCGGAAATCTTCAACAGGCTCGCGTTCGAGTTTGGCGACCACGCGTTCGTAGATCGTCGATGCGAAAGTGCGCGACCAAGGCACTCCAAGGGCCTCATTCAGAGAGTCGGAGTCGGGCGCATATTCCTCCAAGGAGCGAAGAGCGAGCGCGCCGAGTTTTTGAGCGGAATCCGCTTTGAATAAATGAGCCCCGCCGTAAACGACATGCACGGCCTGACGCCGATTGGATTCGCCTGGATAACGCTTTGCGAAACTGTGGTTGGCTGCGGTGAGTTCCGCGATGATCGGCTCGAGATCGGATGGGGTGAGCGTAGGATTCATAGCGGGATGCGGTTCACGTCCTTGTAATAGATGTATCTCGCCGGGGCGGGGCCCGCGGCGATGAACCACTGCGGGCAATACGGTGCGATCCAAACGGCGTCCCCCGCCTGGACTGGATGCCAATCTTCATCGAGCCGATAGACTCCCGATCCGGTGAGGAACAACATGCCGTGCTCCATGACGTGCGTCTCGACGAATGGCAGTGTGGCGCCGGGATCGTAGGTGAAAATGTTCACCGCCATGTCGGTGCCGGGAGAGTCGGGGATGAGTGTTTTTAAACGCGCGCGCGGGTCGCCGAGGAATGGGACTTCCGGCACGCTGCTTTCTTTTCCGGTGAAAAAACGCGGTGGCTCTGCTCCGGCGAGCGGCTCGTAGTTTTTCCGAAAGAGCAGCACGCGCGTTTTGTTTGCGGTGCTCGCGAAATCGAAGGCCGATCCCGGCGGCACGTACCCAAAGCTCCCGGTGCCGAGCGGCTTCTTGTTCAGCGTGCCGCGACCCGCGACGACGTAAAAGAACAGTTCTTCGGCTTCGGTTTGGCCGCGACCCCGTCCGCCGGTTTCGAGTTCGATGAGGAATTGCCCGAGGCGGGCGCCGAGTGCGGCGGAGATCAGGACGTAAGGCACGCATTTCGTCCAGCCAGGCAATGCGCTGGCGACGTAACCGTCCGGGGTGATGAGCGCGTAGTTCCCGCGGATGACATTGCGGGTGAGGCCGATTCGAGGATTCATGGAAGCGTGGATTCGGCGCACAGGCGCGGCGCCGCGACGAACATGACATTCTCGCGGGGCATCTGTCGTTCCAAAACGGGGAACGTCAGTTCGCCGGCATTCCCGGCGGCCGATCGGAGAGTTTCGCGGGTGGAGGCAGCGCTGCTCCGGTGGTGCCTGCCGTGGCGGCGGTGTTCTCCCGAAAGCCGTTTACGATTTGTACGGTGCCATCCGCGAGCTTGCGGAGGAACGGGCGGGTCTTCGGGGCAGTGTAGAGAGATTGGCCGAGGAATTGACCGTTCACGCCGATGTTGGTGAGCGTGTAGGTTTTCGGGCCGATGAGATGCAGGACGTACAGATTGTTTGCGGTGTCGAACTGCATCTGCGGCGACGTCCCGTCGATCATGTGGCCGATCCGATACATGCAGAAAACGGTGCCGCGGTCCTTGTCCTCGACTCGCACGTAAAGGAAACGTTTGTTATCCTGGAATTCGAGCAGCGTGATGGTGTGCATCTGGCCGGCGTTTGGCAGGGTATCGGGAACGCCGACGATCTGCTGCCAGACGGTGCGACCTTCGGTGATTTCGACGACGGACGGCTTTGACGCGAAAACCTTGCTTCCCTCGGCAGTGGTGACCGTGGCCTTGATCCGATGGATACCGAATTCCGTGATTCCGTAAAGCTGGGTCAGGTTGACGGTGCGTTTGACGGTCTCGCCGATTTTCAATTGGAGCGGATCGAGTTTGTAATCGGGATTCCGGGGGGGAATGAGCACGTCGCTGGTGCTTCCGGTGACGTCAAAGCCGAACCAGGGCAGTTCGCCGTCGTGCAGCGTGAGGTCGCGGCCGGAAAGATTGGTGATCTGGACGGTGGCGAGGATCGGTTCGTAACGGACGTAAATGCGGCGCTTGATGTCGAGCGCGAGGGAGATCTGCGCGTTGGCGACATGGCCGAGGGCGAGGAAGGCGAGCGCGAGCAGCGCGGGAAATCGATGCCTCATGGGTGTCATTGTTTCGGAGGGGTCTTGCTCACGGTGCGGAAGCCGATGTGCTCCTCGCCCTTATTCGGATCGTGATCGGCGACGCGTTTGTCGAGCCGCACATCGGAGGACATGTAGTTGCCGCCTTTGATGATCGGGAAACGATTGTCGGGCGTCCAGGTATTCACCCATTCGCTCACGTTGCCCGCCATGCCGATGACACCGAAGGGACTCTTGTCTCCGGTCACGGCATCGACCGGGCTCCAGAAATTCCACCCGTCGACCTTGCCCTTCGCGCCGGGATCGGCGCCGTTGAAATCGGCGTTCGAGTTCACCTTGCTCTTGTCGAATTCATCGCCCCACGGATACGTGTGGCCCTGCGCGCCACGCGCCGCGGCCTCCCATTGCTCCTCGGTCGGAAGTTCATGTCCGAGCCATTTCGCATAAGCGTAAGCATCCCACCAGGTCACCTCGATCATCGGCGCATCGAGCGAATATGGGGAGCTGTGGACCGGGTGCCCGATGAGGGCGTTCTTGTAATAAATCTCCCAGTGCGGCGGTTCGTGCGTGAGGTGTTTTGGCTGGCGCGGATGGTCGTAGTCCTTGCTGTTGCTGGGGCTCGCGTCGAGGGTTTTCAGGAACCGAGCATACTGGCCGATCGTTACCTCGTGTTTGTCGATCCAGAATGGCTCCAGCGTGACTTTGTGATCACCCACGGTGTAGGCGCCGCCCGGGATCGCCTGCATCTGGCCGATCACGTGTTCGCGGTTTTTGATCAGTACGACCCACACGACCCACGCGGCGAGCGCCGCGAGTGAGACCATGCTCGCTACGGTCATGATGAGTGTCTTCTTCTGCTGTTTCCGCGCCGCTTCCACTGCGGCGACCGCCGCGCGATCCTGGGCGCTGATCTTCGCCGCCTCGATCGGGACGACTTTTGGCTCGAGCGCCTTGATGGCTTGAAGGACATTGCCCCACGAATTGAGCCCGCTCGATTTCGCCTGCACCATCCTCCCGAGCAGCGTCCGCATCCCCTGCGACAGGCCGGGCCCGGTATGCACGATCGCGAACATCGCGCGTCCCAAAGTCATGATTTCCTCGTCCACGCCGGCTTGCTGATCGGCGTGCTGTGTGGCGAGGTTGGCGAGGCGCGTCTGGCCGTCCACGCCGAGGTAAATGCTCGACGCTTCCAGTGGCGTGTGCGGCACGTTGTTGAGGTGGAGATATGCGAGCCCTTCCGCTGTCGTGCGGACGATTTTCATCGCCGTCGGTTCGTCGACCTTGCGACCGCTGGTGGCGAGTTCGCCGAGGTTGTTTCCGTCGACGTATTCGTGCGCGTAGAAAATCTGACCGGCACTTTCGCCCGCCTCGTACACGGACAGGATGGATGGGTGTTGAACGTGCGCCTTCGCGCGGGCGTCGGCGATGAATCGTCCTTTGGTCGCCTCGTCTCCTGCTCGCGACGGATCGAGAATCTTCAGGCCGACCGGGCGATTGATGGCCACCTGGACCGCGGCGTAGACAGTGCCCCAGCGGCCCTCCCCGAGTTGGCTGACGATTTGATACGCGCCGACC
>JAYTDO010000275.1:0-2205 GCA_043735935.1 Chthoniobacteraceae bacterium | reverse complement strand
GAGCCGCGCGAGGTGCGCCACGTATTTTACATTGAAATCTGACATGCTGGGGAGAGTAGAAAGCGGGTCATCAAAGTGCAAAGCGGAAAACAGCGCCGCCGCTTGAACATCGCGGGCAGGCGGGTTTTCTTTTGACTTTGAGGTCGGGAAGGTTTGCCATCGCATTCATTCATCCGCTTCCGCTGTTATGAGTTCTAAACGCTACAACGTCGGCATCATCGGCTACGGCTGGGTCGCCACCGCCCACATCGCAGCCATCAACGCCACGCCTCACGCGCGCGTCACGGCCGTCTGTTCCTCGCGGCCTTTGGACGCCACTCAGGTCAGCGCGCAGCACGGCGGACCCATCAAATGCTTCGCCAGCGTGGATGAAATGCTCAAGGACCCGGACATCCATGTCATCTCGATCTGCAGCTATCCGCAGGACCACGCGAAGCACGCCATCGCCGCCGCGAAGGCCGGCAAGCATCTCATCATTGAGAAGCCGCTGGCGTTGAACTGGGAGGATTGCCTCGCCATCCAGCAGGCGGTGCAGGACGCCGACGTGAAAACATGCGTCTGTTTTGAATGCCGGTTCTCCAGCCAATTTCTCACCATCAAGTCGGTCATTGATCGCGGTCTGCTCGGCAAGATTCATTACGGCGAAGTCGATTACTATCACGGCATCGGCCCGTGGTATGGGCAGTTCCGCTGGAACACGCGCAAGGACGCTGGCGGCAGCAGCCTGCTCTCGGCAGGTTGCCACGCGCTCGATGCGCTGCTGCTCTGCATGGGATCGGATGTCGAGACGGTGAGCTCCTACTCGACCCATTCGACCAATCGCGACTTCGCGAAATACGAATACCCGACAACGAGCGTCACCATCTTGAAGTTCAAGGACGGTCGCGTGGGCAAGTGTGCTTCGGTGATCGACTGCCTCCAGCCGTATTACTTCCACGTTCACCTTGTCGGGAGCGAAGGCAGCTTGCTCGACAACAAGTTTCACTCGACTCAGCTCGGCGGCTTGAACAAAAACAAATGGAGCGAACTGTCCCTCAAGATGCTCGACTCGGGCGATGTCTCCGACCACCCGTATCAGACGCAGTTTGAGGCGTTCTTCACCGCGCTGAACGCCGGCCAGGACATGCCGCTGACCAGTCTCGCCCATGCGCTGCGCACGCACGAAGTCATCTTCGCCGCCGACCATTCGGCGGACCGGCACGCGCACAAGAAGCATTAAGCGAATGCCCTCCGCCATCGCCATTGCCGCGCATCCGGATGACATTGAGTTCTGCATGGCGGGCACGCTTCTGCTGCTGAAGCGCGCGGGCTGGGAGATTCATTACCTCAATCTTTCCAGCGGCAACCTCGGCAGCGTGGAGTTCAGCGCGGCCAAGACGCGCTTGGTCCGGCGCGTTGAAGCAAAGCGGGCGGCGAATATTCTCGGAGCGCACTGGCATCCGCCAATGTGCGATGACCTGGAGATTCTCTACGAAGTGAAAACGTTGCGCCGGCTCGCGGCGGTGATTCGCGAGGTGAAGCCGGCGGTTGTCCTCACGCATTCTCCGCAGGACTACATGGAGGATCATATGCACACGAGCCGGCTGGCGGTGACGGCGGCGTTCTCGCGCGGGATGCCGAACTTCAAGACCACGCCGGCGCGCACTTCGATTCCGGGCGACGTCACGGTCTATCACGCGATGCCGCACGGACTGCGCGATGGCTTGCGCCGGCAGATTATCCCCGGCGCGTTTGTGAACACCACCGGCGTCCACACCATCAAGCGCGAGGCGCTCGCCGCGCACGTCAGCCAGAAGGCATGGCTCGACGAGAGCCAGGGCATGGATTCGTATTTGATCGCGATGGATGAGATGTCGAAGGCCGTCGGCAAAATGTCAAAGTGCTTCCGGCACGCAGAGGGTTGGCGACGTCACCTGCATCTCGGCTTGAGCACGGCGGAGATCGATCCGCTGGCGGAAGTGCTCGGGAAGAACTGCCTCGTCAACGCCGCTTACGAACGAGAACTCAATTCTCGCGACTGAATACTGACTCACTGACCCCTGACTCCCCCCAACCCATGCCTCGCAAACTCAGCTCGATCTCGCCGGACTGGTGGGACTACACCACGCTCGATAACGACATCATCCAGGCGGCCGCCCGGCTCACACCGGAGCGGATGCTCAAGCTGTCGAGGCCCGGATTCAAAGTGGTCTTCTACGACACGCT
>JAYTDO010000274.1:0-20054 GCA_043735935.1 Chthoniobacteraceae bacterium | reverse complement strand
CGCATTCGCCAGGCCTTCGGCAATCTTGTTCCGCCGTTCCTCGAGCACGTTGAGAATCGGCTTGTAGGCGAACTTCTGGAGAAGGAACGCAACGATAGTAAAGCTAATGCACTGGGATAGGAAATACCACCAAGTGAACCCGAATGTTTCGGCGATTTCCTTGAGCGGTCCGCCGTCCTTGGCGACTTCCGCTGCGGCGAGAATGATGAACGAGGTCATGAGTGAAGGAAGAGAGGAAGGAGTGGGCGCAGAGGCGTCACCGCCTCCGCGCCCGTGAACTTACTTACCGACGAGGTAAATGGCGAAGAACACGATGCCTTCTGCGAAGGCAGTGCTCAGGATCGCCTGAACGAGGATCGGAGTGGCGGCACCGGGGTTCCGGCCCACCGCTGACGAAGCGCCCATACCGATGAGACCCACGCCGAGGGCTGCGCCGAGTGCGGCCAGACCGACGTGAATGCTACCTGTCATTTCTGCGAGGATGCTAGTTGCGATGTTCATTTGGTTTCCTTTGTTTTTGGTTTTTCCCGGCGACCTCCACTGACACGCATGGTCCGATCACCGAAAGTCGTTGTAGCTAATATCAGTGGCCTGCGCCGTGCGCCTTTCCGTGGTCGTCGTGCCCTTCCTCGTGAGAGCAGATCAGGAGCGTGAATGCGGCGGTGAGAAGCATAAAGACCAAGGCTTGAACGATGCCGACAAGCAACTCCATGAAGTAGAACGGAATCGGAATCAGCCACGCCAGTCCGGGGACCAAGTGCGACATTGACTCGAGAAGATTCTCGCCGGCAAAGATGTTACCAAAGAGCCGGAAGCTGAGGGAGACGGGACGGAAAAGGATCGAGACGACCTCCAAAAGACCCACGATGACGAAGACGACAACCATCATCGCCTTCATGAATCCGGTCGTGTTCCCTTTGGGACCAAAAATATGGAGGATGAAACCACCCACGCCATTCGCCTGAATGGCCCAAACGATCCAGCATCCAAAGAAGATGATCGACATGGCGAATGTCATGTTGAGATCGGCATTCGCGCCACGGAAGAGCGGACGCGCGATGTGCTCCAGTGCCCCTTGCTCATTCGGATGCCCCCATCCGATGGTGCCGACTCCCGGGATGAGCCCACACCAATTTGTAAACAGGATAAAGATGAAGACAGTGGCAAAAAACCAGAACGTCTTTTTGACCAGTTCCTTGCCGATGATGCTCTCAAGAAAGTTGTATAATCCCTCGACGAGGAACTCCCAGAAATTCTGCATGCCCTCGGGCACCTGCTTGATGTTCTTCGTCGCGATCTGAGCGAAAAGAATGACTCCGAGCGCGACCAGCCACGTCACGACCATCGAGTTCGTCGGCCCGATGCTATTGGCTCCCCCGATGGGAAGCGCTTTCTTCGGCAACCCCTCTTCGTGAACCGCTTCGCCGTGAGCTTCATCACCAGACACCGCCGCTTCGACATGCTCAGTTGCCGGTGCCGATGGCTTTTCGCCGTCCACTTTGATCGCGGCATGCAAAGGGCCAGCGATCAGCGCGAGTGCCGCTAAAACGACGATCAATCGCTGCCAAAGGCTGCGTGCAAAAATACGTTGGGATATTGGGACGATGATTCTCATTACCAAATTAAATTCACCGGCGAGGCTTGGGCGACGCTGCTGCGATCTCAGCCACGCCAGACGGGGAAATCTGGAGCGACCTCAAGTTTTGCTCGGTGAAGGGCAAATTCAAACGCGCATCGCCATCTGTGGCAAGCCCTTTGTGAAACTTTTCACAAACTTTTTTCGTGGGCGTGGTGCCACACGCCTGAAACAGGCGAAATCAAGGGGCCGTTGTCACTTCGATCGCATGGAGGATCGGCTCGTTATCATCCTGAAACGCGTCGCGAAAAAGCTTCTCCCCAATGATCTGTGCGCTGTCGTCTGCCTTGCCATAGGTCGATTTTTGATTCGCCGTCTGCCCTGTCTCGTTGGCGACAAAAAATCCCTTCCCGGGAACGACTACGATGCCGGATAAGGCCCCATTTCGATTGTTGCCATACGGAGAAAGCTCCAGCTCTTCCCATGGCACGTTCAGGCTTCCCACGACATTGAGTTCGGCGTCGAGAACGGTAATCGCACGCTCGAGCCACCGCGTGACAAACACACGCTCGCCATCGATTGCCACATCCATCGGCGCATTGATTTGCAATCGCTTGGCTCCTTTGCCGTCGGCGCCCAATTTGAAGATCTGATTGCCCTTGAGATCCGCGATCCAAAGATTGCCTTTACTGTCGGCTTTGAGGCCGCGCAAATCCACCGCACCGGGAACCTTGACCGTCCCCGTCCCGTCGAAGCCGGCGAGTTTCGCCGCGCTCACCGTATCGCCGCTTTCGGTCAGTTCCCAACGACTGATTGTTGAGTCTGAGCGATCCGTTCCGTAAAGCGCCAGTTTTCCGCCCTCTCGAGTCACGGTCACGCCTTCGCAAACACCGACGGGCACCGACAATTGCCGCTGCTCGAGGGATCCGTTGAAAATCAAAATCTCGTTCTCATTCGCGATGTAGACGCGACCTTTGTCGTCGGTCGCGATGGCCTTACCAAGAGGCCCGGGCAAGAGCGAAAGAGTCGCGTGTTCGTAATCCGCATCGTCGATCGCGATGCGCCGCACCTCGCCCGCGTTATCGAAACTATGGTGGTAACCGACGTAAAGATACTTGCCGTCAGGTGAAATCGCGAGCCCCCGATTGTGGCGCGGCGAAACCTTCTGCGAACGACCAAAGACTGAGCGGCTATTGTCGAGGAGATATTGCACCGTCCACTTGTAAGCATCTCCAGCACGAACCGGCATGAAGCTTGAAAATAAGATGGCGAAAGTGAGCGCGAGGCGTTTGGAGGGCATGGCGAAATAGGGGCCCAACCGGATCATCAGTTTGGATAACGGCGGGCGGTGCGCGCGAACGTGGACATTCGCCAAACCCTTGTCAACGCCCTGAGTTCAGCGGAAAAAAACGAGACCACCAGCCGGCCCTCAGCTCTGGATCAAACTCGCACGCGCCCTTCGGAACCGCGACCCGGCAACGCCTGACCAGTAAATGTTTCAAGGCGTTCACCGTCCTTTCGATCGCAAACCTTTCGGTCGCGGCCGCATGTCCGACCTCACCAAATTTCTCGGCAAGCGCCGAATCACCAAGGATCTTCTCCAGCGCTGCCGAGATCGCCTGCGGATCATTGGGCTGAACGAGAAAACCACTTTCGCCATCACGGATCATCTCAGGCACACCGGCGACACGGGTAGAGACGACAGGCAGCCTCGCAAGCATCGCCTCCATGATGACGGTCGGAAGGTTGTCGCTCCCGCCGCTGGCTTCCGACACGCAGGCCAGCGCGAAGACGTGCGCCTCCGCAAGCAGTCGCCTGATCTCCGCCTGCGAACGAGGCCCGAGCAGCGTCACAATCCCGCTCAGATTCGCACGATCGATTCGGGTTTGAAGCGTGTGCTCCATCGGGCCGCCGCCGACGATCCGGCACTCGAATTTGCGGCCGCGCTCATGCAAAATCCGGCACGCGTCGATCAAATCCGCAAATCCCTTCTTCTCCACGTAACGGCCCACCGAAACGATCTTTGGCGCTCCGACAGAAGGGCAGCGCGCCATAAAGCCTTCGGTTGAGATCCCATTGAAAACACGAACAATTTTGCCCCTCGCAAACGGGTAGCGCTCTTCCATCCAGAGCCGCGCATAATCGGTCTCCGTCACCACCAGTCGCGCATCCCGGACCAGCATCGCGTTTGTAACCGGAAAATCGTTTTCGCAAAAAATGTCATTCGCGTGACCGGTAAAGCTGTACGAAATCCCAAACAATCTCTTAACCATCCAGGCCGTCCGCGCCGCCATGGCGCCAAAATGTGCATGGACGTGGGTGATGCCCTTTTCCCGCAATTTCGGCCCGAGCCAAACGGCCTCGAACACTCGATTCGAATCCGGTTTCTTCCGCCACTCCGCAATCGCCCGTCGAATCCGCGCCGGCTCCTCATTTGCCGCAATGCGCGCATCGATCAGCGCACGGACTTCATCCGCCGGGGGGAGATAGAAAACATCGGCATCCACCGGCTCCGTCAGTTCCCCGGGATCATCCGGACGCCGGATCGAGACCAGCCACGGCGCCATCCTTTGCCGCGCCATTTCAGCCGCCTCACGGTAAACGAACGTCTGCACAAACGACGGGAATCGTTCAAACAAATAAGCGAATGAATGCCTTGTGGTCATCGCCGAGCCCCAAGACCGCGCGCTTCATCGTAATACGATTCGAGTTTTTCGATCTGGATTCCATGCTCGAACTCCTCGCGCACCGTCCGCGAAGCCGCCTGGCCGAAGATGTAAAGTTGCTCGCTACTGGCCGTGATCTCCTGCATTCCGGCGGAAAGCGCATCGACGTCGCGTTCCGGAACAAGCAACCCTGTCCGCTCATGAGTCACTGCTTCAGGGATCCCCCCGTGAGTCGTCGCCAATACCGGCAGGCCAGTGGCCATTGCCTCCAGCATCGAGTTTGGCACCCCCTCCTGATTTTGATCCGGCGGCATCTCGCTCGGGTGCACAAACAGATGTGAGCGGCCGTACAACTCCGCGAGTTCCGCTTGCGGGAGAAATCCCCTCAGTTCCACGGCCTCTCCCAAGCTCAGGTCGCCGACCAAACGCTCCAATTCCGCCTTCATCGGGCCCTCTCCCGCGATGCAGAATTTCGCCTGCGGATGCGACGCATGAAATCTCGCAAACGCACGCAATGCGGTCTTGAGCCCTTTCTTTTCGATCAGCCGACATGCCTGCACGAATCGCCACGCGCCATCGGCCGGCATGGGCCGTTGTCGAAAAGCAAAGTCATCGAGAGGGATTCCGGTTCGATTTAACCGCAGCTTTTCGCACGGACATCCCAGACGTTGCAATCCGTCCATCAGCGACTTCGAGCGGGCGAGCACGAGCGGCACCGTTTGAAGGAGTTCCTGCATCTGCTCATCGTATCCCACCTGCTGCGGCCTCGGCTGGATATCCATGCCGTGAAAAGACACCACCACCGGCTTGTCCCACTCTTTGATAAACGGGAGCAAATGCACGCCGGTATGGCCGAAATAGACGTGCATCAAGTCCGCAGGTCGACGGCGCAAAAGCTTAATCAACACCTGCAACTCCCCGCGGTAATAGACGGGAGGAAGACGTCGTAAATATTTTAACCAAAACCGCTTCAGAAAGTTCTTACGCGCCTTTGGGATCAACTCGATCGCATCGAATGGAAACTCCGTTTCCTCCTGCCTCTCACGCGTCATCACAAAAGTCGCGTGCCGTTTGAGCCCAGTGACCTGCCGGTAGATGTGCCGCATCTCCCGCTTCAGGAACGTCGTGCAATAGCTCGCGACGATCGGCTGCCCTTCCATCACTCCACCGCCGCGGCCGACATGCATTGCACCAATTCCCCGAGCCGCGCCTTCAGCTCCTCGATCCCCTCCCCTTGGTCGGCGCTGATCGGCAAAACCTCGAGTTGCTTGAACTGCTTGCGGAACGCCTTCATCTTCTCTGCGGCTTCGGGAAGGTCCATCTTGTTCGCTACCACGATCCACGGCCGCTCGCTCAGGCGCGGGTCGTAAAGATCCAGCTCCTTGCGCAGCGTTTTTAGATCCTCCAGCGGCTCACGCCCCTCGCTCCCAGCCATGTCCAGGACGAACACGAGAAGCTTGCACCGGACGATATGCCGCAGGAAATCGTGGCCCAATCCCACATTCTCATGCGCCCCTTCGATCAAACCCGGAATGTCCGCCACCGTCACCCGTTGATAGCCGGGCAGCTCAACCACCCCGATATGCGGAGTCAGCGTCGTAAATGGATACGGCGCGATCTTCGGGTGCGCAGCCGAGAGCCGCGTGAGAATGGTCGATTTTCCGGCATTCGGATAACCCACCAGACCGGCATCCGCGATCTTGCGGAGTTCGAGATAAAAGAAACCGCTTTCGCCCTCCTCCCCCTCCGTGAACTGCGTCGGCACGCGGTTCCGCGAACTCTTGAAGTGGATGTTCCCAAGCCCGCCCTTGCCACCCTGGCACAGCACAAACCGCTGCCCGGTCTCGGTCAAATCCACGACGACTTCCAGCTCTTCAGGGTCGATCGCCGCGCTTTTCCTTTTGGTTGGTCGCTCGTAGTCGTCCGGCTCAGGCGACTTTGAAAAATCGATATACGTCGAATCCGTTCCGTAGGCGATCGAAGGATCCAGCCCCACGTCCGGAAGTTCACCGGGGATCCGATAAACAATCGTCCCGATCGGCACCGGGACGATTTTGTCCTCAGCCGAGCGCCCAGAGCATTGCCGCCCCGAACCACCCTCCCCATTCCGCGCCTTCACATTCGGCTCATAGAAGAATGGAGTCAGATTATCAGCGTGTGGACTCGCCTCCAGAATGATGGATCCGCCGAATCCGCCATCACCCCCGTCCGGCCCGCCCTTGGGTACAAAAGATTCCCGCCGGAAAGAGGCGCTACCGTGCCCTCCGTCTCCGGCCTTGGCGTAAATGCGGATGTGATCGACAAACATGAGGTTACGACCCTCGGCCAGAGCAGCGCGGCTGTCGAGGACGATGCGCAGTGTATCACGCTTCCCGACCGCCGATTGTGTGGCAAATCAGCGACGGACGAGCCCTTCGTAAAGGGCCGCGACCTGCTGGGCTATCGCACTCCAGCTAAACATCGCCTCCGCCCGAGCCCGCCCGGCCCGCCCCATGCGCTCACGCTTTTCGGGATCCACCATCAAGTCGTTGATCCTTGCCGCCAGATCGCGGGCAAACCTCTCCGGCTCCATCGCCTCAAATGGACTCTCGCTCATCTGCTCCAGCGCAACGAGATGGCCGGTCTCGCCTTCCACGACGACTTCCTTGATTCCCCCCACCGCACTCGCCACCACCGCCGTCTCACACGCCATCGCTTCCAGATTGATGATCCCAAACGGCTCGTAAATCGACGGGCAGCAAAAGACCGCAGCGTGGCTGTAAAGTTCGATCTTTTCCGGCGTCGTCACCATCTGCTCGATCCACACCACCCCCGGACGCAACGTCTGCGCCGCAGCCACGGCTGCCTTCATTTCCGCCGCGATCTCCGGCGTATCCGGCGCGCCTGCACAGAGTACGACCTGAAAGCCCGGCGTCAGGTGGCTGATCGCACGCACCAGGTGGACGATTCCCTTCTGTCGCGTGATACGTCCGACAAACAATACGTATGGCACCGCCGGATCGACTCCGTATTTCTCCAAAGCCCCCGTCGTCTGGACTGGATGGTACTCATCAAGATCGATCCCGTTGTAGATAATGTGGACCTTCTTCTCGTCCACATCGAACAGCCGCAATATGTCCGCCTTTGTCTCGGCGCTCACCGCCACCACCGCGTCCGCCATCTCGATCGCGGTCTTTTCCACCCAACACGAAAAATCGTAGCCGCCTCCAAGCTGCTCACGTTTCCACGGACGCAACGGCTCCAACGAGTGGACCGTCAGCACCATCGGGATGCCGTAGTTCAGCTTTGCCATGATCCCACCCAGATGAGTGTACCAAGTGTGAAGGTGAACCACATCCGCGTCGATGTTCTCGGTGTTCCAATCCAGGCATCGCTGGACGGCACCGAACACGGAATGAAGCGATTTCGGGGCGGTATATCCCGCACTGTCGAGTCCGTAGCCCGTCGCCTTCAACGAAGGCGTATCGATGCGGAACTCGCGCGGCGCCTCACCGTAACAGCGCACCTCGATCGGAAGAATCTTTGCGAGTTCCCGAGAAAGATAATCAACGTGGACACCCGCGCCGCCATAAAAAGTCGGCGGATATTCGTTGGTCAGGAAGAGGGCTTTCATTCGGAGTGCTACGGGTTTTGCACGTCAACATCGCCCGCGTCGGGCGAGCGCATGCACGCCGTTTCCACAGATAGCGAGATCGACCGGCTAAAAAAAGATCGGGATGATGAGGATCGCCACGATGTTCACGACCTTGATCATCGGGTTGATCGCCGGGCCGCTCGTGTCCTTGTAAGGATCTCCGACCGTATCGCCGGTCACGCTCGCCTTGTGCGCTTCGCTGCCCTTTCCGCCGTGGTTGCCCTCTTCGATGTACTTTTTCGCGTTATCCCAAGCGCCACCGCTCGATGTCATCGCGATGCCCATAAACAGCCCGGTCACAATCGAGCCGACGAGCACGCCTCCGAGGATTTTCGCCCCGTCCATTCCCAACGAACCTACCAGCACCACCACCAGGACCGGCAGCAACGCGGGCACGATCATTTCCTTTAGCGCCGCCTTGGTGACGATGTCTACACACGTTCCGTAATCGGGGGTGTCGGTCCCGGTCAGGATGCCGGGCTTCAGACGAATCTGGCGGCGCACTTCCGTCACGACCGCACCGGCGGCGCGGCCGACGGCACTCATGCTAAACGCGCTGAAAAGGCACGGTAAAAGGCCACCGATGAAAAGCCCGATCATGATCTTCGGATCCTTCAGCGAGAAGGCCAGGACATCGGAGATCTGAGCGGCACTGAGGTGCAGATGGCTTTCGGCGCTCTCGAGGTGATGCTTCAAATCTACGAAGTAAGAGCCGAAGAGCACGACCGCCGCGAGTCCCGCGGACGCGATCGCGTAGCCTTTCGTCACCGCCTTCATCGTATTGCCCACGGCGTCCAGATCGTCCGTGATCGCACGCACCTCCTTGGGGAGTCCGCTCATCACGGCTATACCACCTGCGTTGTCCGTGATCGGCCCAAACGCATCGAGAGAAATGATGATCCCCGCCATGGAAAGCATCGCCATCACCGCGATCGCGATTCCGTAAAGTCCGCCACACGCGTAGCTCACCCAAATACTCGCGCCGATCGCACACACGGGCAGGGCCGTCGAAAACTGTCCGAGCGCCAAACCGGCGATAATGTTCGTCGCATGCCCCGTCTCGCTTGCTTTCGCGATCTTCCTCACCGGGCTGTATTCGGTCGACGTGTAATAATTGGTGATGAGTACCGCGACGCCGGTCATGACAAGCCCGACCACCGACGCGAAATACAAATGCATCGCGGAAAAGCTCTGCTCACCCCCGCCGAGAATATCTTTGATTTTCAATCCGTCCGGGAACATCGCCATCGTGACGGGATAAAACATCACTGCACAAATCGCGCCGCTGAGAAGCACGCCACCCATGAGAGCCGCGGCCGGCTTTGCATTCGTCACATTGACAAACACGACTCCGGCAATCGAAGCGAGAATCGCCAATCCGCCGAGCACAAAAGGATAAATGACCGGTGCCCCGAGGCCAACCGTAAGCGCCCCGACTAGCACAGCGCCGATCAACGATACCGCGTAGGTTTCAAACACGTCCGCCGCCATGCCGGCGCAGTCGCCGACGTTGTCGCCCACATTGTCCGCGATCGTCGCAGGGTTGCGCGGATCATCTTCATCGAGGCTTTGCTCGACCTTGCCCACGAGGTCCGCGCCCACATCCGCAGCCTTCGTGTAGATGCCGCCCCCGAGCCGCGCAAACACCGAGATGAGCGAGGCGCCGAGCGCGACGCCGACGAGGCTCGAAAGCGCCTTGTCCGGATTCACCTTCAGCATGACGAGCCAAAATCCGCCGACGGAAAGCAGCGCCAGCGCCACCACAAGAAGCCCAGTCACCGCCCCGCCGTTGAACGCCGCAGCAAGCGCCTTCTTCCGGCTCTCCGTCGCGCCTTGCGCAGTACGTACATTGGCGAGGACCGCGATCCGCATTCCGATAAATCCGGCGGCCAACGAGCAAACGGCGCCGAGCACAAATCCCACGGCCGTGGGTCCGTCCTTAAAGATTCCGACGAGCACCGCGATCACGACGGCGATCACCGAGATTGAGCGCAACTGCCGCCCCAGATAGGCCTTCGCGCCCTCCTGAATGGCACCAGCGATCTCCTTCATCCGCTCATTGCCGGCAGGGGCATTGAGGATGGATTTGATCAAAAACAACGCAAAACCGAGCCCAACCGCAGCGCACCCAAGCGCGAGAGGAATACCGGATTGCTCCAAGAAACTGACGGCGATGACAATCATAAGGGGTCTTTTCGGGGAAAGGGGCGGGAGTCTATGGACAGAGCGCCCGTTGGCAACGAATAATTGCACTCTGTCCCCGACAACCGCGCCCAGCCTTGGAAATAAGGCAACTTAAGGAGAGGCCGCGCCCTTTCGCGTCTCCCTCGGACCCTTACCAAAGACGTGGCCCCTTACGTTTGGTCTTACTTCTCGACCGGTCCCGTCCGCGCCAGGGTTTCCGCCACCAACCGCCGCACCCGCAGCGTATCCCAGAGCATCGCCAGGCTGTCGCGCACGATGCGCACCTTCGACTCGGGTGAATTCATCCACTCCACTGGCAGGTCGCTGATTTCGTAGCCGAGACGATGCGCCAATTGGAGGACTTCCACATCAAACGCGAATCCATCGAGCCTTTGCCGGGTGAAGATCTCGTGGCACGCCTGGCGTCGGAATGCCTTGAAGCCGCATTGCGTGTCGTAAAGCGATGCGAGATCGCACGCCTGGAGGACGCGGTTGAAGGTTTTGCCCAGTTGTTCGCGAAAAGGCGACTGGCGGCGGGTGATCCGGCTGCCAGCGTGCTGTCGATTTCCCAAGATTACTTCACATTCCGGATGCTGCTCGAAGTGGGCCAAAAAAGTGTCCACGGCAGCGAGCGGAACACTGAGGTCCGCGTCCATGTACAAGACGCATTCGCCGTGGGCCGCCAGCATCCCCGAGCGGACCGCGTGACCCTTTCCGCGCTGCGGGCCGCTGTCGATGACACGAAAATTCTCTTGTTGCCGCGCAAACTCGCTCGCTATCTCCAACGTGCCGTCGGTGCTCTGCTCGACGACGATCAAGACCTCGAACGGCCGCGTGAATCCCCTAAAATACTCTCCCATTTTTGCCAGCGTCGGCGGGAGGCGCCGTGCCTCGTTGTAGGCGGGCACGACGATTGAAAGATATGGCGCGGCAGACATGCGGAACCGGCTTCCTTAACAGCCAGCGCGAGGAGCGGTCAAAGCAATGAAACGCGCACTCTGGATTGACGCCGCGATCGTCCTCCTGGCGCTGCTGCTCCGCGTCGTCGCGCTCGATGTGAAGCCCGCGCATTTCGACGAGGGCGTCAACGGATGGTTCGTCGACGAGATGACGCGCACCGGCTTCTACCATTACGACCCGGGAAACTTTCACGGCCCGCTTCATTTCTACGCACTGTTCGCGTCGCTGACTCTCTTTGGACGGAATCTCTGGGCGCTGCGCCTTCCGATCGCGCTCGTCAGCACACTGTGCGTCGTCCTAACGCTTGCGTTCCGCCGCCATCTGCCCGAACGGGCGTGCCGCATAGCAGCCCTCGCGATGGCGATCTCGCCGGGGTTCGACTTTTACGGACGTTATGCGATCCACGAATCCTGGCTGGTCCTATTCCTCATGCTCGCAGTCTGGGGCCTCGCGGGCCTCTGGCGCGGCGGATCGCGACGCGAAATCTGGGCCACCGGCATGGCCCTGACAGGCATGGTCCTCACCAAGGAAACCTACGCGATCCACTTCCTCGCCCTTCTGCTCGCCGTGCCCGGCCTCCTAGCGCTTGAGAGCTTTTCAAAATCATCCCCGCTGGCCCGCCAAGCCGGGCAATGGACGAACCTGAACCTCGACCGCGTCATCGTGGTCGCAACGCTCCTCATCTTCTTTTTCTACACCGGCGGGCTGCTCGACTGGTCCTCACTTCCCGGCCTCTGGGTGACCTTCGCGAAGTGGGGCCACACCGGGACGGCGGGCGCGAGCGGCCACGAGAAAAGCTGGCACTACTTCATCGAATTGATCGCGCGATACGAATGGCCCGCGTTGATCGGAGCCGTCGCCGCCCTCGGACTCGCGGTGAAAGGGAGCAACCGCTTCGCGCGTTACCTGGCCATGTACGCATTTGCCGCGCTCGCCGGTTACAGCCTCATCGCCTACAAGACTCCGTGGTGTGTCATCACCCTCGCGTGGCCCTTCCTGCTGCTTTTCGGCCTCGCGATCGACCGGCTCGCGCGGCGTTTCGACCCGTGGATCGCCGGCTCCTTCGCCTCGCTGGTTTGCGCCTATTCGCTCGGCGCGTCATGCCTGTTAAATTTCCGCGATTTCACGAACGAGGATGAACCCTACGTTTATGTGCAAACGCTCCCCGACATCGACAAACTGCTAGTCCCGCTGCGCCGCGCGGCTGCCCTGGACGCGCGCAATTATCACCTGATCGGGCACGTGCTCACGAACGATCACCATCCCCTGCCCTGGCTGCTCGGAGACTTCACCCACATCGAGCTACTCACGCCCGACGCCGAACCGAAAGAGTGGGACGGCGCGTTTCTCCTCGTCGACTCCGATGCCGCCGAGCGCATCGAGGGGCATCTCACGCAAATCTATTTCAAGGAACCTCTGCGAATCCGGGGAAACGCAGCCGACTCTGAAGTGCTCTATCTCAACGCCGAACAATTCGCCTTCTGCTTCCCGGGGCGCGAACCGGAATTTGTCCCCGGCGCGGGCGAACCCTTGCCGCCATGAACTTCGTCGCCGCCGCTCTATTTGCCATCAGCACCGCCGTCCTCACGGCCATCGCGCTCGCATTTGGTCGAGGCGGTCTTAATCCATCTGTCGCGGGCATCGCGCTCGGGGCCGGTGGCATCGTCGCCGCATTCTCGATCTGGCAGCAGCGTGAAACTCGGCCACCACATCGCCCGATCACCGGCACGGAGTGGGTCGTGATCGTGATGTTCATCCTATTCGCATTACGCGCATTCGGGTGGCTGGTTTTCGCCGACGGCGACTCGATCAAGGTCCTTTCACCCAACAATCTCGGCGACCTCTCGCTCCACCTCACCTACATCCGCTATCTCGCCAACGGAGCGCCTTTCTGGCCCGAGAATCCGATCTTCGCCGGCGGCTCCCTCACATACCCGATCGGCATGGATCTCTTCAACAGCCTGCTCTCGCTCCTCGGAGTCAATGACCTCCGCGGGCTGATCTGGCTTGGCCTGGCGGGCAGCGCACTCACCGGGATCGCGCTCTGGCGTTGGGGCGGCGCCTTTACGCTCGCCGGCTTTCTTTTCAACGGCGGCATCGCCGGACTCGCGATTTTTCGCGACGGACACTTCGCCGATTTTCAGAGCGAGTTGGCGTGGAAAAGCATCCCCCTCGCGCTCTTCGTGACGCAACGCGGTTTACTTTTCGCCCTGCCCGCCGGGCTGCTGCTCCTGTGCAGTTGGCGTGCACGCCTTTTCTCCGCTGATCCCGACGCGTGGCGGCTGCCGCGTTGGGGCGAGGTGTTGCTTTATGCGTCCCTGCCCATCTTCCATTTTCACACGTTTCTATTCCTCTCGATCGTGCTCGCCGTGTGGTTCGTGGCAAAGCCCGACGCGCGCCGGCATCTCGTGTTCGTCGTCGGCGCCGCGTTCATTCCTGCCAGTTTTCTCGTTCTGCTCGTCACCGGATTTTTCAAAGGCGCCTCGATCCTCGGCTGGAAGCCGGGATGGATGCAGGACGACGAAAACTTCTTCGTCTTCTGGTTTTTGAACTTCGGCGTCCTGCCGCTTTTCGTCGCCGCACTCAGCCGGAAGATGCGCTCTCGCGATGAGCGCCTGTGGCCGGGCAGCCTCGTGTTTACGGGCGTCGGCGTGTTCCTGCTGTGTTGTTTTGTAAAATTCGCCCCGTGGGAATGGGACAATACGAAACTGATGCTGTGGTCGTATCTCGCCGTGCTGCCGTACTTGTGGTCGCACGTCATCGCACCGCTGCCGTGGTTGCTGCGAGCCCTCTCATGCGTGGGGCTTTTCTTTTCCGGATTCGTTTCACTCGTCGGCGGAATCGACGGCTCGCATACGGGCCATGAAATCGCGACTCGCTCGCAACTCGACGATGTCGCCGCCGCCGTCCGCGGCATTCCCATCACAGAACGCTTCATCGGATACGCCACCTACAATCACCCGCTGCTTCTCAATGGTCGTCCGATGGCACTCGGATATCCCGGCCATGCGTGGAGCCACGGTCTCGACTGGCGACCGACGTCATCCAAAGTCGACGCCGTCCTGCGCGGCCGCCCCGATTGGCGGGAATTGTGCGCGGAACTCGGTGTCCGTTATCTCATCTGGGGCACGAACGAGACGGAGAACGTCCGCGATTCGCTCGAACCGTGGCGCTCGGGAGCCGCGCCAATTCGGAGCGGCGAATGGGGTGTGCTTTACGACCTCACCTTGCCGGCACCGGTTCCGCAGCTTTCGCCGCTGGAGCCCGAGCCGCCAGCCGCGAGCGAACTCCCGCCGCCACAATCCTCACCCCGATAGACAAAGTGCGCTGCCACGAGACCCTTCCCACCTTTTGTTCACCAGCGATCCGGGCCCGCTCGCTCACCGCGACTTCGACAATCTTCGCGCCGAGAAGCACCGCGCGGATCTGCGCTTCGATCGTCCAGCCATACGTCCACTCGCTCAGGTGGAGTGCGTGAAAAAGATCGCGCTGGATCAAACGCAACGGACCGAGATCGCTGAACGATCTTCCCGTGAGCAAACCCACGAGAGCCCCAAATACGCGATTCGCGACGAGGTAGTGCGCGTTGTCAGAGGTCCAATTTGCGCGGTGCATCGTCCGACTGCCCAATACCATAGCAGCACCTCGCTCATGCTCCGCGACCAGCGTCGCGATGTCGCGCGAATCATTCGCCCCATCGGCCGCAAAGAAAATGTAACCCCGGACCGCAATCCCGCGCCGGCCGATCTCGTCGATCGCCTCCTGACATCCGCGCCCATATCCGCGTGCGTCCGTCTCGCCCACGACCGCTCCCAAATCCCGGGCAATCTCCGCAGTCCGATCCCGGGTATCGTTCACGCCGACCGCCACGATGAACCGCTCGGGATCGAGCACCGACGCCAGTTCCTCGAGAACGGCTGCGATGCACGGCTCCTCATCACACGCGGGAATGATGATGGCGTAGCGGGATTGCGCGGGCTTCGACATAGTGGCGATGGGAGGGACTCGCAGCGGAAAAATTCCCGCCGAATCACACCTCACTCAGCACCACCATTCCCTCGGCCACCATCTTGTCCAGCACGAGCGCGTTGACCTCGAACTGCCAGAGACCACCCACCGCTCCGATCTTTCGCGCCTTCAGGATAATTTCCTCACCGGGCCTGACAGGCTCGAAAAACTTCATCGACCGAATCGCCGTCAGGCGGAACCCGCGACCTTCGCCTCCACCCGCGATCCCCGCACACTGTGCGAGCGCTTCGGCCAAAATCACACCCGGGACGAGCGGATCGTCTGGGAAATGTCCGCGGAAAAAAGGCTCCTCCGGTGGAAACACTTTCCGGCCGAGCGCATACTCGCCGGGATTCAACTCGAGCACCGCATCCACGAAGATGAACGGCTCGCGGTGCGGCAACCCGAGAGCGATCGGATCGCCCGGCGTCACTGCGGCATGACTGTTTCGCCGGGAACGAAGTAGGCGAACTTCCAACTCCCGTTGACGAGACGCATCCCGGCGCGGAATCCGTGATAACCCTCCTGAGAGACGACCGCGGGGGGAGCGACGAGGTATTCCTCGTTCACAACGAATTTTTCCTGGAGAATGTGGGCGAGGACAGGCCACGAATTGTTCAGATCCCAATACGTGAACACATTGTCGCCCACGGGTGACGTGTCCCAGCGGTAGCCAAAATCCGGAGTCATCGTCGCGGAAATCGCTTCCAAATCCCGGTTCGTCACCGCGACGCGCAAGCGACCGATGAACGCCTTGAAGGCGGGCTCTTCCGCCACGCTCTGGAGCTTTGTTGCGCGCTCCTTCTTTTTTTCGTCGGCTTCCTTCTTTTTTCTTTTCTCTGCGTTAGCGCAGCCCATCAGCGCAAAGGCGAGCGCTAGACTGAAAATCGGGCGGATAGACATGCGCGGTGGATAGACGTCGCCTCGCAGCAACGCCAGCCGAAATTCTCGCCGCGACTAGCGAGCGACCTCCAGCCGCTCAGCCCCAACAGCGCCGCGCACCTCGCCCAAAAGCCGCCCCTCCGAACCGTCCGTACTCCACACGCTAAACCGCGGCACTGCGCCGCCTTCCGCGATCCAAAGCCTGCCCCGCGCATCAATGGCCAGCGAGCGGATGTCGCCAAGCGCGCCGGGCCCACCGCCGCCGCCAGCCACTCCCGCGGCCCATGTGAAGCCTTCAGAATTACTGGCGGGCCGCGACTGGACCTGATGCTGCGGCGCTCCGAGGCCGAGGAAAAGCGAGACGTCTCCGGTCTTCATCGTGTCTCCGCGAATGAGCAGAGCGGTGATGTGGTCGTCGTCGCCGAGCCGATGCGTCGTGTTTGCCGCGACCCACGGCGGATCGTGCGGCATCACGAAATAGCTCACCGCCTTTTGGGCGATCGTCACGACACCAAAGTCGGCGTCGATATTCTTCCCCGAGCCGCCGGGATCGTGCATCGGAGTGCTGGAAAGTGCCATCGGACCGACTTGTGGACCGCTGAGCGTGGTCACGTATGCGCCGGATTTTGCGTCGAGCACCGCGATGAAACCGGGCGCAGTAAAACTCAGATAAATCCGACCGGCGTGCGCCGTCATCGCGTCTGCGTGATCGGGCTTGATGTCCGCATCCGCGGGCCAAAGCGAGGAGACGGCGAGTTCGTGGCTCTCGCGCTCGACGAACGGAGCGGGCTTTCCATCCAGTGCATTCAGCCTCACCAGCAAAGCGCCCGCACCTTCCGGACCCATCGTTTGCACGAAGACAAATCCGCCATCGACCGCGAGATCCCGGACGCCGTCGTGGACCGGATGCCGCCAGCGCCAGTGCGGCCGATCATCGAGACCGAGCGCGACGATCGAGTCGCCGGAAATCGCCGCGTTCCAACCTAGAAACACATTCAAGTTGTCGGCCGCGATGGCCACCGGTTCAGGCGCCGGTTCCGCGGCGACGAGGACGAAGGGGAGGAGGAAGATGGGCAGTCGAATCACGGCGGAAGTTTACCACAAAAGCGCCGAGGAACTCGACATCGGAGTGAGCCGTCGAAATCATGCGCGAAACCCCATTCCCCACATGCAACGCCGCCAATTCCTCCGCACCGCCACCACACTCTCCCTCGGCGCATTTTGCTTCGATCGCTCCCTGCGCGCCGCCGGTCCGAAGCGCAAAATCCTCTTCTTCACCAAATCGAGCGGGTTCGAGCATTCCGTGATCAAGCGCCCCGCCGACGGCGGCCCGAGCCATGCGGAAAAGGTGCTCAGCGAACTCGGTCCGAAGAACCATTGGGAGTTTATCTTTTCCAAGGATGGCTCGCTCTTTTCGCCCGACTACCTGAAGCAGTTCGACGCGCTCTTTTTCTACACGACCGGAAACCTCTGTGAACCGGGGACCGACAAGAATCCGCCGATGAGCCCCGAGGGAAAGCAGGCGGTCCTCGACTACGTGGCCGCGGGCAAGGGCTTCGTGGGCTCGCACAGCGCGAGCGACACTTTTCACACGAATAACGAGTCGAAAAAAGGCCCCGAGCGTTACCGGAATTTCGGCGACGCGGCAGATCCTTACGTGAAGATGCTCGGCGGTGAATTCATCAAGCACGGCGCCCAGCAAAAGGCCACGATGCGGTGCGTCGACCCGAGGTTTCCCGGCCTGGAGAAATATGCTGGCGGATTCGACATGCAGGAGGAGTGGTATTCGCTCAAGGATTTCCGGAGCAACCTCCACGTCCTCCTCGTGCAGGAGACCGACTCGATGAAGGGGATCGAATATCAGCGTCCGGCCTATCCGGCCACATGGGCGCGCACGCACGAAAAAGGCCGCGTCTTCTACACATCCATGGGGCACCGGGAGGATGTTTGGACGAATCCCATTTTTCAGGACATCCTCTGCGGCGGTATCGCGTGGGCTCTCGGTGATCTGAAAGCCGACGTCACGCCGAACTTCTCGATCGTGGCGCCGCACGCGCTGGAAAATCCGCCATTCCCGCCTGCCGAGGCACCCAAGCCGGCAGCGCCATTCATTGGAAAATAACGCAAATCGCAAATTCCGGCTTTTGTCCCGTCACTCCGCGGGTCATTCCTCTCACATCACCCTTATGAAAAAACTCATCCTCCCCACGCTCACCCTTCTCGCCGTCAGCAGTTTTTCCCAGGCTGCCGACGCGCCGAAACCGCTCAAGGCGCTGCTCCTGGCGGGTGGCTGCTGCCACGACTACGCGAAGCAGAAAGACATTCTGAAAAAGGGCATCGAAGAGCGCGCGAACGTCGTCGTGGACATCATCTTCACCGATGACAAGAGCACCAAGCCACCGCTCGCGATCTACGGGAACCCCGATTACGCCAAGGGCTACGACGTCGTCATCCACGATGAATGCTCGGCCGACATCAAGGAACCCGAAGTCATCGCCGGCGTGCTGAAGCCCCACAAGGACGGCATCCCCGGGGTGAACCTGCATTGCGCGATGCACTGCTACCGCTTCGGCGATTTTGGCAAGCCGGTCGCCGCCGGTGCGGACAACGCCGGATGGTATGAATACCTCGGCCTGCAATCCACGGGCCACGGCCCCCAGGAGCCGATCGCACTCACCTTTCTCGATAAGGATAACGCCATCACCAAAGGCATGAGCGACTGGACCACCATCAAAGAGGAACTCTACAACAACATCCAAATCCTCCCGACCGCGCATCCGCTGACGAAGGGTAAACAGATGGTGAAGAACAAGAAGAAGGACGCGGCGGGCGTCGAGACCGTCGAGGAAAAGGCCGTCGAAACGGTCGTCGCGTGGACGAACACGTATGCCGGAAAGACCCGCGTCTTCAGCACCACCGTCGGCCACAATAACGAGACCGTGCAGGACGCGCGTTACCTCGATCTCGTCACCAACGGCGTGCTCTGGGCCTGCGACAAACTCGACGCCGGCGGCAAGCCCAAGGCTGGCTTCGGCGCAGGCGGAAAGTAGCCGAGGATCGCTCGCGGCGGCAGCGGTGCTCCGAAGGCGGGCACCGCTCCGCAGCGCCCTACAGCGTCCAGCCTTTGCGGTACTCCCGCTGGACAAATTGCTGCGCGAAGTCGTCGCCCACGGTCTTCATCGTTTCGGGATACCAGGTAATTTTTTTGCCTGCCCGATAAGCCACATTCCCGAGCAGCACGGTCTCGGTCAGCAGCGCCGTGTTGCGAAAATCGCAGCTCGTCGGCGCGCCGGTTTTACACCCGACGATCCACTCCGCGTAGTGGCCGATCGAGTCTGGGAGCGCCTGATGCGGCGGCGCGTAATCCTTGAACTTTTCCTCCGGCAGCAGCACGCGGTTGTCGTAGTCGGCAAAGAGCATTCCCTTATCTCCCACGAAAAGGACGCCGCTCTTCTTGTCCGCGAGTTTTGCGCTCGCAAGGAGTTCTTCGGGGCGTTTTCCGCCGTCATACCAAGTCAATCTCACCGCGGGCAACTCGTGCCGGGCGGGGAATTCATAACGAACGATCAGCGACGTGGGAGCCGTTTCCGCGCTGACCGGCGGCCCCTCGGCTTCGATCGTTGTCGGGTGTTGCAGTTTCAGCGCCCAGAACGGAAGGTCGATGTAGTGGCAGCCCATATCGCCGAGGGCGCCATTTCCAAAATCCCACCAACGCCGCCAGTTTGCCGGCAGGTAGGTGGAATGATACGGGCGCTCCGGCGCCGGTCCGAGCCAGAGGTCCCAGTTGAGATTCTTGGGCACTTCCATTTTGTCCGTCGGTCGTTCGCCTCCTCCCCAGACGGTATTCACCCAGACGTGGACCTCCCCCACGTTGCCAATGGCGCCACCCCGGACCAGTTCCACGACGCGCCGATAATTCGTACCCGAGTGGATTTGGTTTCCCATCTGCGTGGCAACGGTGAGCTTGTTGGTCGCTTCAGAAATCCTGCGAGCCTCGTAGATCGAATGCGTGAGCGGTTTTTCGCAATACACGTGGAGGTTGTTTTGCAACGCCATCATCGTCGCCGGCGCGTGCGTATGGTCCGGCGTGCTGATCACGACGGCATCGAGACTCGGGTGCTGGAGTAGCCGCCTGAAATCTGCA
>JAYTDO010000273.1:0-17243 GCA_043735935.1 Chthoniobacteraceae bacterium | reverse complement strand
GGGCGCGGCATCACTCCCAAGATCAGCATCGACCTGCTCCGGGCCGGTGCCGCCGTCATCACCACCGGCGACCACATCTGGGATCAGCGCGAAATCGTCCCTTATCTCGATACCGAACCGCGCCTGTTGCGCCCGATCAACTACCCGCCCGGCACCCCAGGTGTCGGTTCGATCGTGCTCGATTCACCGAAAGGAAAGGTCGCCGTCATCAACGTCCAGGGGCGCACCTTCATGAATCCGCCGCTCGAAAACCCCTTCCTCGCCATCCAGGCCGAAGTGGAACGGTTGCGGGAGGAGACACCCGTCATCTTCGTCGACATGCACGCCGAAACGACGAGCGAGAAGATCGCCATGGGCCGGTTCCTCGACGGAAAAGTCAGCGGCCTCGTCGGCACGCACACCCACACGCAGACGGCCGACGACCAAATCTTTCCCGGCGGCACGGCCTATCTGACCGACGCGGGCATGTGCGGTCCGTCGGAGAGTTGCCTCGGCCGGGAGATCGAACCGATCATCCAGCGTTTCCTCACCGGACGCCCCGTGATGTTTCCCGTGGCTCATGGGCCGGTGAAACTGCACGGCGCCATCATCGATATCGACGAGCAAACGGGCAGGGCGCTCCGCATCGAGCGCGTCGCCCAAGTCCACCAGCCGCAGCACCATTGAGCCCGGACGAAGGACGACGCTAGGCGCCGGTCCGCACGAGCCAGAGCCAGTCTGCGAGCAACACTGCGACCGCGATGACTCGGAGCGCGCCGGCCGATTTCGGTGAAATCCGGTCGATCCGCCAGCGCTTCAGACGCAGCGTGAGCACCGCGGCGGCATAGGCATCGAACACCACCGCGGCGATCCCGGCGCAGAAGATCATCGGGTTTGCGAGCCAGGCCGCGCCCCACGCGCCGGCGAGCGCGTAACGGACGCACCGCGTCGCACCGCACGTCGGACACGGCCAGCCGGTCAGCAGATGGAACGGGCAACCGGGCGTCGGAAACCCGCTCCAGAGCCAGAGCCAGGCGAATCCCAACCCGGCCAGCGACACGGCCAACCATAGCGACTCGTGATCGAGTTCACCGGGCTGGAGTCGTCTCCAGATCATCGGTTCAATGCAACTGTCCGCCCTGCTGGGCCGCGATCACCGCGCCGGCCACCGCCATCGCGATGAATATGGCCGCCGTGCAACACACGATCGAAGGCAGCAGCACCGCCAGCACCGCCCGACCGACGCTGATCTCGTGTGTTTTGGAAATACCGATGCACATGCACACCAGTGCCCAAATGCCGCTCACCAGCGCGCCGCAGACAGGCACGACCTGCACGATGCTGCACGATCCGGCGACGTAGCAATGCGTGCGCAACGTCGTCTCGAAAGACTGCTTCGCCCCGCCGCAAATCATCAGCGAAAGATGCAACAGGCCCGATCCGACGAACGTGCTGATCGCGATGAACACCGGCATGAAGATCGCCGCGCCGACGAACATGCCGGCAGTGAATCCCACCCCAATCATCGCCGACTGCGGCGCATCGGCCGGGATCATGGATCGCGTGCCCATGTTGAAGAGAAATTGATACGCCAGTCCCACGATACTGCCAATCGACGAGAGAATGAGGTTGTAGACCAAAGGCGTTCCGATTCCGCCCTCGCGCTTCATCCGCGCAAAGGTGTCGGTCGGATTGAGAAGCACCGCCTTCATCGTCTCCCACGCGGCCTTCATCAGACCGAGTTGGTCGCGCCGTTCCCACGCCGGCCCGTCGCGATCGACGTCCATTCCCGCCGGCATCGCGCCGCTTTGCAATACTCCCTGCAACACGGCCGGTTTCGCCTCCGCGGAGTACGGTTTGCCATCGATGTAAACGATCTGCTCCGGCGGAAAATAGCGACCCGTCGCCGTGCAGCGGATCCATCCCGCAGGCGGATCGCCGGCCGGCGCAGCCGCGCTGGCGGGAGCGGAGCGCACGTCCCGCAGCGGCGCCCAATTTTCCATCCCCTCCCGCCACACGAGAGTGGCCGGAGTGATCGCCCCGCTGGATAACAGCACATCGATTTCGCTATCGGGGACTGGCCCCTGACGTTGACCGCCTTGCTCGTAATACCAATTCATGTTGCTCCTTGTTCTGAGGTGTTGGGTCTTTTAGTTTGCGCCGCGCGGTGCGACGAGCCGCAGTGAAGATGAACCACGCCAGTGAGTAAAACCGAAAACGCATGTCCGCAGTCGCCCCGCCGGCTCCCCGCATCCTAGCCTGCCCCGTCTGCCGCGCCCCGCTGGCGACCGACTCGCTCGCGCCCGATCGCGCCGCATCGTGTCCCCAATGCCTCAGCCCTTGGACCGGCGCCGTTTTCCCGGCATTTCGGAATCAGGAACCGACCGGGGCCGGCAACGCCGCAATCGCCGCCGAAGGCGACGCCGTCTGCTTTTTTCATCCGCAAAATCGCGCCGCGCTGAGCTGCGAACGCTGCGGCCGTTTCATCTGCGCCGTCTGCGATCTCGAGGTCGGCGCCCGCCACATCTGCCCTACCTGCCTGAGCAGCGGTCTCGATGGTGAAAAGCTTCCCGAAGTCGTGCCATGGCGTTTTCTGTGGTCGGACGCCGCGCTGCTCGCCGGGCTCATCCCCATCCTCATCGGCATCGCGGTCTATCCGGTGTTCATCTTCTCGGGGCCGGTCGCCATCTTCCTCGCGCTCTTTGGATGGCGGAAACCGGGCAGCCTCACGCGCGGCCGGCGCCGCTGGGCCGCCGTGGTGGGCATCGTCCTCGGCGTGCTTCAGATCGCCATCTGGATCGGCCTCCTCGCATTGATCTGGGGAATAAAGACCCGATGAAATCCATCTCCCCATCGTATCGCAGACTCCCCGGGCGCGGGCTGAACTGGTCCGGCAACGCCCGCCTGTGGATCGCCGACGATCATTTGCTCCAGGTGAATTCGACCCTCCTCGCCGAACGCTACCGGCGGTTTTTTCTCAAAGACATCCGCGCCATCCTCGTGCGCCCCACGAAGGTCCGCCTCATCTGGACGATCGTCCACGCCGCCATCATCCTCGTTGCCGCCGCCAGCGCGGGCGCGCTGGTCTGGTTCAGCATCGACATCGCGCAGGAGGAATTACGCGTCACCCTCCTCGTCTTTGCGGGAATGATCGGCTTCGTCGCCGTCCCGATCCTTCCGCTCTTCATCGTGAACGTCCTCCTCGGCCCCTCCTGTGCATGCCACGTCGAGACCAGCGCCGGCCTCGAACGCCTCACCGCCCCGACGCGCACACGTGGCGCCCAGCGCCTCCTCGCGCAGCTCGTGCCGATCATCGAGGCCGCACAGTCGACCCCCGCCGCCCCGCGCTGATGTCCACCCTCGCGCTTCAACGCTGCCTTCACCATCCGACCCGCGAAGCCATCGCGCGCTGCCCGGAATGCGAGCAGTTCTACTGTCGCGAATGCATCACCGAACACGACGAGCGCATCGTGTGCGCCACCTGTCTCGCGAAGCTCACCCGGCCAGCCGAAGCGCCGCGCGCGCGACTCCGCATCGCCGCCCTCTGGCCGTTCGCCTCCGCATTATCCGGCCTCCTCGTCGCGTGGCTCTGCTTCTACATCGTCGGCCGCGTGCTGCTCGCGTTACCGTCGGAATTCCACGCAAAGGCGCTTTGGAAAAATAGCATCTTCAACCCATCGAGAGTCGACGATGAGTGATCCGCGCCGCGACCGTAAAAGGGCGGGCGTCCCCGCCACGGACCTCATCGAACAGGCGATCAGCCTGCTCCGCCGCGCACCCGCATCCGCACTCCTATCATTTTACATCGGCGCCGTCCCGTTCTGGCTCGCCCTCCTCTATTTCCTCTCCGACATGAGCCGCGGCGCCGACGCCGAGGCGCGGCTTCCAGGCGCATCGCTCGCGGTCGCGGCACTCTATATTTGGATGAAATGCTGGCAGGCCATCTTCGCCGCGCAGCTCCGCTCCGTGCTCCTCGACGAGCCCGCCGCCCCATGGACCGGCCCCCGCCTTCTCCGCCTCATCCTCCTCCACGCGACGATGCAACCGTGGGGCCTCATCGCCCGTCTCCTGGCGCAGCTCGTCACCATCCCCTTCGTTTGGGTCGCATCCTTTTACCACAACGTCACCGTCCTCGCCGACGGCCAGCCCGACATCTCTCGCCGTGCCGCCGCGCAAGCCCGCCTCTGGCCGCTCCAGGCACACGGCATCTTTTCACAGCTCTCCATTCTGGGGCTCTTCATCTGGTTGAATTTCGTCGCCCTCCTCATCTTCGCGCCCGCCTTACTCAAGACCTTCCTCGGCATCGACACGATGTTTTCGCGTAGCCTCAGCGCCTACGTGAACACCACGTTTTTCACCGCGACCGGCGCTCTCACCATGCTCTGCCTCGACCCCCTCTGGAAGGCCACCTACGTCCTGCGGTGCTTCTACGGCGAATCCCTCCGCACCGGTCGCGACCTCACGGTGGCATTAAAACGCGCGCGCCGTGCCGTACCCATCGCGCTCGCGATCCTCTTCACCCTCGTCGCCACACCCGCGCCGCTCCGCGCCGCGCAACCGCCCGTCCCCTCCGCACCGGTCGCCCCTGCGGAACTCGACCGTCGGATCGACGACGTCCTGCAACGCCGCGAATACACCTGGCGCGCGCCACGCGAAAAAGTCACCGAAGCGAGGAAAGGCTGGCTCGACTCCTGGCTCGAAGGTGTCGGCAAAACCATTCGCGGCTGGATCGCCTCTTTGCAGAAAAACGCCGAGCGATTCTTCCGCTGGCTCTTCGAACGCTGGCTCGGCACCGAGTCGTCCGGGCGCGATGGCGAAGGACACGCGTGGGGTGCCGGGGCGCGCGCGCTGGTCTGGGCGGCGCTCGCCCTCAGCATTGGCTTCCTCGCGTGGGCCCTCTGGCGGTCGCTTCGCGGAAAGCGCGTCCCCCTCGCCGTCGCACAGCCCATCACCGCCGTGCCGGATCTTCACGCCCCCGATGTCGCCGCCGACGAACTGCCCGAGGACGGCTGGCTGCAACTCGCCCGCGACCTCGCCGCCCGCGGAGAACTCTCCCTCGCTCTCCGCGCCATGTGGCTCGCTGGCCTCGCCCACCTCGGCCATCGCGATCTGCTCCGCATCGCCCGGCACAAATCCAACCGCGAATACGCGCGCGAACTCCAGCGCCGCGCCCGCAGCCGTGATCAACTGCTCACCGCCTTCGACGACAACCTGGCAGCCTTCGAGCGCGCTTGGTACGGCAAACACGAAGTCACCCGCGCGATCTTCGACCAATGCGTCGGCAACCTCGAAAGGATGCGCGCATGCTAAAACGCCCCGGCCTCCTGCTCGCGGCGGCGCTCCTGCTCGCAGTCGCGCTCGTCCTCGGCATCACGCGCCTCTTCGTGCTGCGGTTCGAGCACGGCGACGTTTACCCGCCGTACTCCACTCTCCGCTCCGATCCGGTCGGCGCGCGAGTGCTGTACGAATCCATCGACGAACTCCCCGACCGCGAAGTCCTCCGCAATTTTCGCCCCCTCATCCGCCTGCATCCCACCGAACCCGTCACGCTCATATACCTCGGTCTCGATCGTCAATCCCGCTGGGGCGAGGATGAGTTCGCCGAGTTCCAACATCTCGTCGCGAACGGCGCCCGAGCCGTCCTCGCCTTCGCCCCCGAAAGCCCCAGAAGCAGCGAGCCGAAGCCGAACATCGCGAAACCGAAGAATATCCCTCCACCCAAGGCCGACGACCCGGCGAAGTCCGAAAAGAAGGATCCTTCAGCGAAGAAGGATCAGGAGAAATCCAAGGAGCCGGACGAGGAGGAAAAACAACCTGGGCTTCCGTTCTCCGAAGTCGCGGAGAAGCTCGGCTTTAAGTTCGGGACCGTGATCGCCAAACCCGCCGACGCCGCGAATCAACGCGCGGCCCTCGGCGATTCGACGACCCCTGCGGAACCCGAGATCTCCTGGCACAGCGCGACGTACTTCACCGATCTCAAAACCGGCTGGCGCGCCGTGTACACCTCGGACGGACGCGCCGTGATCGCCGAGCGCGCGCTCGGTTCCGGCAGCATCGTGCTCGCCAGCGACAGTTATCTTTTCAGCAACGAAGCCCTCCGCCGCGAACGCTGCCCGAGCCTGCTCGCGTGGCTGCTCGGGCCGGCCCGCGTCATCGTCTTCGACGAGGAACATCACGGTGTCGTCGAGGCGTCGAACGTCGCCACGCTCGCGCGAAAATATCGCCTCCACGGCCTCATCGCGGGAGCACTGCTCGCCGCCGCGCTCTTCGTTTGGAAAAGTGCGGCACCGCTGATCCCGCCGCTCGCTTCGTTGCGCCCAGACGCGGAAATCGTGACCGGGAAAAGCGCGGACGAGGGGCTCATCAATCTGCTTCGCCGCTCGGTCGCTCCCTCCGAATTGCTCGTGCGCTGCGCGGCCGAATGGAAGAAGTCCTTCGACCGCGACGGCCGGAATCCAAAAGCCGCCCACCTCGAACACGTCCTCGCCGCCGAGCAATCGCGCGCGGCTCGCGAGCGCAATCCCATCGCCGCCTACGAGACCATCACCCGCGGCTTCGCCCAAAAAAAATGAACACGCATCCCGACCAAATCAAAGACGTCCTCAACCGCGCCCGCGCCGAAGTCCGCAAAGTCATCATCGGCCAGGACGACGTCGTCGACAAAGCACTCATCGCGATCTTCACCGGCCACCACGCGCTCATCGAGGGCGTGCCCGGGGTGGCGAAAACCCTGCTCGTGCGCACGCTCGCCCGGGTGCTCGGCGGGGAGTTTAATCGCATCCAGTTCACCCCCGACCTGATGCCCACGGACATCACCGGCACGAGCGTCTTCAATATGCAGACAAACAAATTCACGCTGATCCAAGGTCCTGTTTTCACGACCTTTCTCCTCGCCGACGAAATCAACCGCGCACCCGCCAAGACGCAGTCCGCGCTGCTCCAGGCGATGCAGGAACGGCGCGTGACCATCGACCGCGAGACGCACGCGCTGTCGCCAAACTTCACCGTCTTCGCGACGCAGAACCCGGTCGAATACGAAGGCACCTACCCGCTTCCCGAGGCGCAGAAAGACCGCTTCATGCTCAAGATTCCCATGAACGTGCCGGACCGCGACGGCGAACTCGAACTGGCCAAGCGCATGCTCGGCCACGAATCGCCCGAGCAGGCCCTCGCCGCGGGCGTCGTCCAGGCGGTCATCTCGACAGACGACCTCGCCGGACTGCGATTGGCGATGGAGTCGATCACCGTCCGCGAGGAACTCGTCGCCTACGTCGTGGATGTCGTCCGCGCCACGCGCGAGACGGAAAGCGTGCTCGTGGGCGCCGGTCCGCGCGCCACCCAGGCCCTACTCCTCGCAAGCCGCGCGAACGCCGCGCTGAACGGACGCGATTTCGTGACGCCGGACGATGTCAAACAACTGACCGAACCCGTCATCGGGCATCGCCTCGTGCTGCGCCCGGAGTATGAGATCGAAGGAGTCACGAATACCGAAGTCATCGGGAAAATCCTCGAACAGGTCGCCGTGCCGCGATAAACGCGGCGCCTTTCTAGTCAACGAATGCTCGTCCCTCGTACACGGCTGATCGTCTGGGTGTCGTTCGTCGTTTTGCCGTTCGCGGCGATCGGCGGCACGATGCCGTCTGCGTTCGGCGTCGCCGTCGCGATTATTGGCGCGCTGTTTGCCGCCATCGTCTTCGATGCGCTGCTCGCACATTCGCGCCTCGCCGGGATCCGGGTCGAGCTTCCCACGCTCGTCCGCATGCAGAAGGACCGCCCATCCACCGTCGAAGTCCGCATCCATAACGACAGCCAACTTCCCCGCTCGCTGCGCATCGGCTTCGCCTTTCCCGAGGAACTCGCCGCCGAGGAGGACGACCGCACCACGCTCCTCCCGATCGGCACCGTCACATCCCGCCTCGACTGGACATGCACCCCGAAAAAGCGCGGGCAGTATTTCCTCGAACACGCCTATCTCGAAGGAGTCTCACCGTTCGGATTCTGGTCCCCGCGCGTGACGCAGCCGGCGCGAGCGGAGTTGCGCGTCTATCCGAATCTTTTCAACGAACGGAAAAACGTCGCCGCGCTATTCCTGAAACGCGGCAACCTCGGCATCCACGCGCAGCGGCAGGCGGGCCAGGGGCGTGAATTCGAAAAACTCCGCGACTACGCCGGCGGCGACAGCGTCGACGAGATCCATTGGAAAGCCTCGGCCAAACGCGGGCATCCGGTCACCAAGGTCTTCCAGGTCGAGCGCACGCAGGAAGTTTACGTCATCATCGATTCCTCGCGGCTCACGTCGCGCCCGGTGAAAATGGACGACGGCACCGAGACCACCGTGCTCGAGAGGTTCGTCACCGCGGCGCTCATCCTCGGACTCGCGGCGGAGCAAAAGGGCGATCAATTCGGCCTCATCACGTTCAGCGATCGCGTGCTCAGTTTCGTCCGCGCCCGGAACGGGCAGGCACATTACGACGCCTGCCGCGACCGCCTCTACACGCTCCACCCGCAGACCGTGTCGCCGGATTACGAGGAACTCGCCAGCTTCATCCGGCTCCGCCTCCGCAAACGCGCGCTCCTCATCTTCCTCACCGCCCTCGACGATCCGGTCATCGCCGAGCATTTCACCAAAGGCGCCGATCTCCTCTGCCGCCAGCACCTCGTCCTCGTCGACATGCTCCAGCCGCCGGGCGCCGTCCCGGTTTTCAGCGGCGAAAGCGCGCGCAACGTTGACGACCTTTACCGGCACCTCGGCGGCCATTGGCAGTGGCATCGGCTGCGCGAACTCACACAGGTCCTCCAGCGCCGCGGCGTCCGCCTTTCGCTACTCGATCCCACCCGCCTCCCCGCGCAACTCGTCGCGCAACACGCCGACGTCAAAGCGCGCCAGTTGTTATGATCATCGACCTTCCGCGCTTCATCGCCGCCGAGCGTCCATCGTGGACTGAGCTCGAAACGCTGCTTGATCGCATCGCCGCGGCGCCCGATTTCCGCCTCACGATCGAAGCCGCGCAACGCTTTCATTTCCTCTACCAAAAAGCCTCAGCGGACCTCGCGCGCATCACCACATTCGCCTCCGAGCCGGAGCTGCTTCGTTATTTGGAAACGCTCGTCGGTCGCGCGTACGGGGAGATTCACGAAACCCGCGCGCGCGGCGTCCGCTGGAATCCGGTGCGCTGGTTCCTTCACGAATTTCCCGCCGCCTTCCGCCGCCAGTTCACCGCATTCCTGCTTTCGCTCGCGATCACGCTCGCCGGATCCCTCTTCGGCGGCATGGCCGTCGCGCTCGACGACGAGGCGAAGAGCGCGATTTTACCCGGCCAATTTGCTCCGCATCTCGGCAGCCCATCCAAACGCGTTGCGCGCGAGGAGCAGGCCAAGTCCGACCGCCTCGCCGGCCATCACTCGACGTTTGCCGGGCAGTTGATGGCGAACAACATCGGCGTTTCCATCAAGGCGATGGCGCTCGGCATGACGTGGGGCATCGGCACGGTCGTCATCCTGTTTTACAACGGCGTCATCCTCGGCCTCGTGGCGGTCGATTACATCCTCGATGGCCAGCTCGTCTTCCTGCTCGGCTGGCTGCTCCCGCACGGCGTCATCGAGATCCCCGCGATCCTCATCGGCGGCCAGGCCGGGTTTGCCCTCGGGTCCGCGCTCATCGGTCGCGGCGACCGCCGGCCCGTCGGCGCGCGGCTCCGGGCGGTGGGACGCGATGCGGCCACGCTCATCGGCGGCGTCGCGGTGATGCTCATCTGGGCCGGTATCGTCGAGAGTTTCATCTCGCAGCATCATCAGCCAGTGCTGCCGTATTGGCTGAAGATCACGTTCGGCGTCGGCGAAGCGATCGTCCTCGTCGCGCTGCTTTTGCACGGGCGACGCTCGCCGGAGGCAAACGAATGAAAGCGGCTGAACTGCGCATCCGGACGCCGGAAGGCATCGTCTTTTCCCAAGCTCTGGCCGGCCCGTGCCCGCGGTGCCTCGCGTGGCTCGTGGATGCGTTCGTCGTCTTCACCATCGCAAAGGGAATCGCAAAGGCCTTTGGGTGGTTCGGCATCTTCAACCAGGACCTCGCGAGCGGCCTCGCCGTCGTCGCCTATTTTGTCCTCTCCACCGGCTACAACATCGCCCTCGAATGGCTCTGGCACGGGCAGACTCTCGGCAAACGGATGTTGCGGCTGCGGGTCATGGATGCCGAGGGGCTGCGGCTGTCATTCCATCAGGTCGTGATTCGCAATCTGGTGCGGTTCGCCGATCTGCTTCCCTTTTTCTACATGGTCGGCGGTGCGGCCTGTCTGCTGAGCGCGCGAGCGCAGCGCCTCGGCGATCTCGCCGCCGGCACGGTCGTCATCCACCTTCCCGTCCACCGCGAACCGGATCTCGATCAGCTTCTCACCGGCAAATTCAACTCGCTGCGCGCGCATCCCCATCTCGAAGCGCGGCTGCGCCAGCGTGTGTCGCCGGAGGAAGCGCGACTCGCCCTGCAAGCGCTCGTGCGCCGCGACGAACTCGATCCCGCGGCGCGCGTCGAGCTGTTCGCGGATCTTGCCGCACACTTCAAGGAACTCGTGACCTTCCCGGATGAAATCACCGATTCCATGCCGGACGAACAATACATCCGCAACGTGGTGGACGTGCTCTTCCGCACCCGCGCGGGCGGCGCGGGCGCTTAGCGAAAGGTCACGCGCCGATTCGTTCGTACAGCTTCGCGAGGCGGCGAGCGTGTTCGTCGTAAGCCGACTCGAACAACTCCACCGCGCGCTCCGCACCCACGACCGCCGCGCCACTCAGGACCGTGGGCGGCTGCCCGGCCTTCGTGAGACGCACGGCCACTTCGGCCTTGATCGTATTGACCAAAAGACATCCGCCGACTGTCGAGCCCGGAGCGACGGGCGTGTCCAGGCCGTCGATCCGCACCATCGCGTCGCCGACCGGCGCGCCCGTGTCGAGCACGAGATCGGCGAAGTCCTGGAGTTTTCGCCCATCCGCACGCCGACTGACGCTGGCGTCGCTGTGCGCGCGGCTGATGATCGCCACGACACGCACGCCGCGCCGCTGAAACTCTTCCGCCATCTCGATGGGGACGACATTGCATCCGCTCGATGAAATGACGAGGGCACTCTCGACAGGCGACAGATCGAAATTCCGCAGGATTCGCGCGGCGAGCCCGCTGACATTTTCGAGAAACATCGCCTGCCGCTGGCCGTTCGCGCCGACGACCAGATTGTGAAAGCTGAGCGACAGCTCGACGATGGGGTTAAATCCGGGAAACGAACCGTAACGCGGCCACATTTCCTCCACCATGATGCGCGAATGCCCGCTGCCAAAGACGTGCACCATGCGCCCAGCGAGGATCGTGGCGGCAAACCAATCGGCCGCCTGCTCGATGGTCGGCGCCTGATGTTCGACGGCGTCGATCAGCCCGCGGCACTTGGAGAGGTAGTCGAGGGAAGGAGTCATGGTTTATAAATCTGAGGTTGCACTGGCGGAGCGAAGGTCGCCCGAAAAGCCAGGTGACCGAGCGCGCAAAGACTGAGGATCGCGGAAAGATATCCAAGGCTGGTCGCCGCGGAATAGACGGACGAAGCGCCGCCGGGCATCTGAGTGGAACGCGACATGCCGATGGCGACAAAGACGCTCGATGCGACGCCGATGGCCGACGCGACGAAGAAGAGCATGAAGCCGAGAACGCGATGCCTTTTCCAACCCACTGCCGCGAGCCAAAGGCCGCAGAGGCGGATGAGCAACCCGGGCAACCACGCGGCAAGATGAACCGACCCGCCGAACAACGAGAACAATGCGTCGAAAACTGAAGTTGAAGCCATGGCGACGATCTACCGGTTCGCGTTTGCAGATGCGAACCGCAAAGCTTCCCCAGCCGCGCCGATCGCCCCGGCCCACTCGCCGAGTTCAGCCCGAAGCACCGGCACCGCCTGGCCGAAAGGCCGCCACTCGATCCGGCCGAGTTCATCCCGCAGCGGCTCGAACAACGCATCGCCCGCCTGCGCGATCCCGCCTCCGATGATGATGGCGGCGGGATCGAGGATATTGATGAAACTGGTGAGCGAGCACGCGAGGGCGCGGATCGAAGCGAGCCAGATTTCGCGAGCGAAAGCATCCCCGGTCTGCGACGCAGCGATCAGCGCCAGGGTATTCTCGAAGAGCCCTCCAGTGCGTTCCCGGATGTTGAAATTCCCGATCGCGCACTCCAGCGCGCCCGGGGTGCCAGCGATGCTCGGCGGCCCGTTCACATCGAGACACGTGTGGCCGAGGTGACCGGCCCGCCCGAGATGGCCGCGCAACAGCCACCCATCGGCGAGGATCGCGCCGCCGACACCGGTGCCGAGCGTGAGCATCACCACGTCGCGCAGTCCACACGCTGCGCCGATCCAGGCTTCACCGAGCAACGAAGCGTGAGCGTCGTTCGTCACCGAGACCAGCGACGTGCGGCCTAAAACGCGAGACCAGTCGAGCCCTTCGAGACCGCGAAGCCTGCCGGGTAGACGAGCGATCGATCGCCCGTCGCGTGCCGCCAGACCCGGCGCGGAGATGCCCACCGGTAGCGGTTCGCCGAGTTCCGAGACGAGTCCGCGAATGGTCTCTTGCCATCCTCCGCCAGCGTCGTCCGTCGCGCGCAATTCCCGTCTCAAAACATCACCACGATCCGAGACAACGACGCCCTTGATCTGCGTCCCACCGAGATCGATCCCGATCGCATTCACTCGATTTGGCCTTCGCTCACCGACCACCCGCCATCCACGGCCAGCACTTGACCGGTCGCGAAGCGCGCTCCGTCGCTCATGAAATACACCGCGGCCGCGTCGAGATCCGAAGGGTGCCCGATGCGCCCCCCATCGAGCGGTTGCTTCGTTCGGATGAAACGCAGGATCGTTTCGTCGCCCGCCGCCCGCCGCGCCATCGGTGTCTCGACGAGCGCCGGTGCAAGGACGTTGATGCGGATGTCGTTCGCCGCGTAATGCGCCGCGATGCTTTTGGTAAAACCGATGAGCGCCGCTTTCGCCGCCGCATACGCGTGCGTCGCGAAATGATGCGGCGACGGGCTGAAGCCAAGCACACTTCCCATGTTCAGGATGCTGCCGCCGGTTCCCTGCGCTAGAAACTGCCGGACGGCCGCGCGATTCGACATCATCGCCGAAGTGAGATTGAGTTCGAGCGTCGCCCGCCATCCGTCGTCGGTGATTTCGTGCAGCGGCCCGTCGCCCATCTTTCGCCCGCTGCCGCCCGCGACGTGGTAAAGCCCGTGAAATCCACCGAACGCGCGAATGGCTTCCTCGATCGCGCGCGGCGCTGTTTCCGCATCACTCGCATCGCCGACCAGCGCCCGCGCGGATTCACCGAGGTCCGCCGCGGCGGCCGCGCAATTCGCCTCGTTCCGCCCGACCAAGATCACCCGCGCACCCGCATCGACAAAGGCGCGCGCGGCGGAGCGTCCGAGCCCGGTGGTGCCGCCGATGACGACGATGGATTTGTCTTCGAGGGGGAGTTGCACGCTCGGACGCTAGGCTGAGGCAGTGGCGCGAGGCAACGTTGGACACACCCGGCCTTTCACGTTTGCATGGTGGCATGGCCGCGCCTGCCCGCTCCCCATCCCAGTTGATCAGCATCGTGGCGATCGCACTCGCCGCGCTCGCGGTCGGTTTCGCGACGGGCACTCAGTGGCACCGCTCACGCACATTTGGCGAGGGGCCCTCCGGTTCATCCGGCCGCACCCCTTCGTCTTCAGGAGGTGAATTTGCCACCGCCGCCGAGCAGCGCGCCAACTCAAAATCCACTTCCGGCCGCAGCTTCGACTTCGACGTGACGCCAGACTCACAAGCGCCCTTCACCTCGGCCTCGCTCCTGGCCGAGATGGATGAACTCGATAACGACGCCGACGAGGTCACGGGCATCCAGCGGATGCTCAGCTTTGGCAGGCGGCTGCAACTCAAGGACATCGCGCCCGCGCTCGCGGTCGCCGAGCGGACTCGCGGAAACCGATGGATCGATGCGAAGAAGATGCTCGTCCTGTGGCGTTGGGCGGACCTGGACCCGGAGGGCGTCGCGAATTACATGCGGCGGGAGGAGAGCTACGACAGCACCATCGTGCGTCAGGCAGCGCACAACTGGGCCGACCGCGATCTCGACGCGGCGCTCGCGTGGGCCACGACTTTACCGAAAGAACGACGCGACGATGCGGCGAAAGGCGTCGCCATGAGCCTCGCCGGGCATGGTCCGAAGGAGGCGATGGCGGTGGTGAATCAGCGCTTGCCGGGTGCGATGAACGACGAAACATGGGCGCCGCTTCTCGTCAGCCGGTGGGGGCGCATGGCCCCGGAGCAAACCGCCGATGCGCTGCTGACCCTCGCGGATTCATCCGCGCGAACCGATGCGCTGGCGCGGCTCGCCACGCTGATGGCCCATCGCGATTCCGCCGCCGCGCTCGCGTGGGCCCAGACCCTGCCCGAAGGCAATGGACGCGCCAATGCCCTCGCAGCGGTGGTCGTGGACGGAGCGGCGGATGATCCCTTCGAGGCCGCGCGCCGCTGGCCGAAGATTCCCGAGGAAAAGCGGGCGGACGCGGCCTCCTCGATCGTGGAAACGTGGCTCGCGCGCGATGGCGCGGCGGCGCGCGAATGGGCGGATGGTTTGCCGGATGAAACATCGCGCGGAAGCGCCTACCACACGATCGGGCGGGACTATGCGAGCCACGATGCGGCTGCGGGCGCGATGTGGCTGGACCGGATCGCGCCGGGGGCGCCGCGCGACGAAGCCGTCGAGGGTTTTGCGCGAAAGGTCGCGGACCACGACGCTCCCGCGGCCGCCGCGTGGGCGCTGACGATTTCCGCCGCCGGCGCACGCGACAACGCCATTTCCGACATCTGTCTCCAATGGAAACAAAGCGACCCGGATGGCGTTCGCGCTTGGCTGGCGACCACTCCCGACATCACCCCGGCGGTCATCACGAAGGTTTTCCCGCCGGCGAAAGTGAAGTAACCCGCGCAGCGGGGAAGCGGTTGTCATCGCGGCGCCGATAGTCCTTAGTCGTCGCCTTCCATGTCATCCGAGCCCATCCCGCCCGCCGCTCTCGATCACGCCGGGCTGCAGCGTGCGATGCGCCTGAATGTGGCGGCGGCCACGGTCGGCATGTTTTGGGCGGCGGCGGTGTTCGGAATGCCGCTGCCGCTTTACATGGAGGCGATCGGCGCGAGCGGGAAGCAACTCGGGGCGATCGGCGCCCTGCGCCAGCTTGCGATGCTCGCGCAGATTCCGGCGGCGTTCCTCGTCGAGCGCATGGCCATGCGGAAACCGTTCTGGGCGGTGGTCGTGTTCGTGTCACGCGGCATGTGGGCGACGCCGGCGATCCTCCCGCTCCTGCTTCCGGGCCGCTCGGACCTTTATCCGGTCATCGTCATCACCGCATTAGCGGTGAGCGATTTCCTCGCGAACCTCGGCTCGGCGCCGTGGATGAGCTGGATGGCGGACCTCGTGCCGCCCTCATCCAGCGGACGTTTTTGGGGCACGCGGCAGCGCATCCTTTCCGCGTCCCTCGTGCTGGCTTCGGCATTGTTCGGGAAACTCCTGGACCGCTTTCCGGCGAGCGCAGGCCTCACCGGGTTCTGCATCGTGTTTTCCATCGCCGCCGCCGCCGGCATGGGAGACATCGCGATCCATTGCTGGGTGCACGAGCCGCGCCCCGTGCGCCATCCGCGCTCCGAGCCCGTGTGGGAAAGGATCATCGCGCCCCTGCGCGATCCGGCTTTCCGCAGGCTGACGTGGGCGCTCGGCGCCTGGTCGTGCGCCATTTCGATGCCCGGCATCGCGAATGGCCTGCCCGGCTTTTTCAACGTCGTCTATTTAAAGGAGACCTTCGGCGCGACCTACGCCCAGGCGTCCTTCCTGCTGATCGGCTCCGCGATTGGCGGCATCATTTTTACCCAATGGATCGGGCACGCGATCGATCACCACGGCCCCCGCAAAGTGATCATCAGGCTCATGCTGTGGGGCTCCACCGCGACACTCGCCTGGTTTTTCGTCTCGCCTGCACGCCTCGAGTTTCCCCTGCCGTTCCTCGGCCGCCAATCCATTCCGCAGGCCGTGTTGCTGATGAGCGTCACGTCGGTCGCCATCGGCGGGTTTTACGCCGGCGTGCTTCTGTGTCAGTTCCGCCTTTCCGCGATGTACACCCCGAGTGAAGGGCGCACCGTGCCGATGGCCGTCCACTGGTCGCTCGTCGGCCTGATGGCCTCGATCGGCCCGATGGCTGCGGGTTTCATCAAGGATCATTTTCCCGCCGGCTGGAGCCGATTCACCCTCCCGTGCGGCGCTCCATTTTCGTACTTTCAGGTCATCATCCTTCTACAGGTGCTGATCCTTTGGTTCGTCGCCGTGCCGCTGCTGCGACGGGAAAAATAAACGCGGCGCCTGCTTTTCTACGGCTCGCCCGGCTCCGCTGCGGGCGTGGAAAAAACGCGGTCCAGCTTGCTGCGAAGCGTCGGCGCGAGCGGCGCTTGAGCGGCCCACTGGCGGGCGGCGTCGGGCGAGAATTTCCACCATTGCCCAAGAAGCCGCGAGAGCTGCTGGTCGCGCGTGATGGGGTGCTGGATGTCGAGCGCGAGGGTGAGCGCCTGGGCCGGGTTTTCGTCAAACACGACACGCGAATATCCCTCCAACCCGCGATCGCGCAGTTGGCCGGGCGGCAGTGATTTTACCCAAAGCCCCGCCTGCGCGAGATCGGCGCGAGCCAGCGGTTCGATCACCTGGTCGATGCCCGCGGACTGGATCGCAGGCGACTGGCGGGCGAGCCAGTTTGCCGCGGCGGCGGGGTCCTCCTCGGACCATGCGCCGATGAGCCCGAGGGTCGCTTGATCGCGCAGTTTCGAGTCATTGAGGCCGCTGATCGCGTCCGCGGCGTGAGCCGGATCGACGCCCGCCCACGTCGCGAAAAGCTGGGTGGTAGCCGCTTCGCGCATTTCCTCGTCAGGCAGTTCGCGCAGCCAGGCCAGCGCCGCGGCACCGTCCTTTCGCGTCCACGCGCTGAGCAGCGAGTTGATCGCCATGTCGTCCTCTCGCGGGTTCAAATGCTGCCGGGCCCAGGCGGCGGCGTCCACCGGTGCGGCGTCGGCCCAGACGGCGAGCGCATCGGAGACGGCACCGTTTCGGCGTTCCGGGTCGGCGATTTTTCCCGTGAACTCCAGCGCCCCGAGCGCGTCGGATTCCGCCCACGCGCCCACGAGCGCACTCATCGCGCGGTCGCGACTCGGCCCCGC
>JAYTDO010000272.1:0-6139 GCA_043735935.1 Chthoniobacteraceae bacterium | reverse complement strand
TGCGCCCACATGAGATGCGCGTCGGTATCCGTGATCGTGCCGTCGCCGTTGTTGAGATAATTGTGCCCATTGTTCGCCTTCGCGCCGCGCACGTAGCGGGCGTGATAGCGCAGCGTGCCGCTCGCGCTGATCGTCTCCGATTTCGGCTTCGGCCCCACGCCGCCGCCGGAGTTTGTGCACCACACATTCGTCGTGCTCGTGCCGAAGATGTCGCTCGTCCACCAGTATCCCGGAGTGCCGCTCGCGTTGTTCAAAAAGTAAGTCGAGTTCAGCGCGGGATTGCTGTCGTGATTGAGGATGCTCATCGCCTCCGCCGGCGTCGGCAACCGCCAGTCCGTGAAGCCGCCCGTCGTCACGCCCGCCGCATTGCTCACCGCATTCTCCCACGTGGATTCGCCGTTGTCCGTCTTCTGCCACATCAGCCCCGTGATGTTGTCCGTGATGGTCGTGCCGTTGTCGGTGAAAGACGGCGCATTCACCGTGTAGTCCGAGTCTTCGCCAAAGGTCGCCGTGGCATTCAGCGTCTGCCCCGTGTCCGGCAAACGCGAGAGGCTCGACCCCGCCATCGGATACTGCGTGATGCGATTGCCCGCGTTGGTGTAAGTCAACGTCGTCGGCGAAATCGTCGGCAGCCGCCAAGTCATCGTGAGTGTCCTCGGGTTCACGCTGCGATTGAGCTTCCAGCAAAGATCGTAGGTCGTCCCGCTGACTGTGTAGCGCATCAGCCAGTTGTCATCGCTCGCCACGCCGCCCACGTTTTCGCTGAGATTCCCCGAGCCATCCGCGACGAGCGCGACTGGGTTTTTGAAAGCTGTGATTGTCGCCCCCGCCACCGGCACCGCCGTGTATCCGCCCGTCCCCGAGCCGCGCAGGCCCGAGCCCGTCGGCTGCGGATCGATCTGCGAATCAAAGTTCACCACCGTCCCGTGCATCGCGCTCATCATGTAAGGCGAAGCGGGCGTCCAAGTGCTCCCACTCAGCGTTCCACGCGCATGATAGTGGTATCCCCACGTCCCGTGATTGTGCCCGCCATCGCTATCGAGCGCCTGCTGCGCGCTGCCATCCGGCTCCACGTAGCCATAGACCGGATAGCCATCGAGCGCCCACGCGATGGGCTTGTCGTTGCCCAGCACCGAGGTCAGATGCGTCGGGAAAATGTGATAGTGATAGTCGTCCCCGAGCCCGCAGTGACCGCCATAAACATCCAGTTCGCCGATAGCCTGCGAGAACTGCCCCGTGTTGTTGCGCGGATTAAAAATCGGCACGCCATCCGCCCCGAGCGCCACCGCGCCGCGCAGGAAATTGCCCGTCAACGAAATCGGCGAAGCCGCCGCTACCGGCACGAGCGGGATGCGCCAGTAATTCGGCTGGAGATAGCCCAGCGAGCCCGAGTTCGTCGTCCCATTCGTCGTCCCGCCAAAATACGAAGTCGGCAGCGGCACCTGCTGCTGCCACGAGGTGATGCCGACCATCAAATTCGGCATCCGCGAGCGATCCGGAATCCCATCCGACTCCTCATAAAAGTAAGTGTTGTCCCAGTAGTATCGCACCTTCGGCTTGAACGGCGCGAACGAAGCCGCCATCAGCGCGCCATTGCCCGCTGGCGGTTGAAAGAAGGCCAGCGCACCAAAGGTCAGGCTGCTAATGCCCAGCGACATCGGGCTCAGCGCCGCGCTGGCGAGCAGCGACCGGCTACGCGAGGCGGGCGCCGGCCAGGGGGCCCACGGTGGCGTTGCGAAGAGGCCTCCATCTCCGGGGCGCGTGTGCAGTGTTCCAAGCCGTTCCCTTTCACCCTCGCCGGCCAAGACCGCCTCGCGGCTGATCTGCTGCCGAAGGTCACGAATCGCCCGGACTGTGGCGGACAGGCGATGGTCTCCCGTGGCGGTCCCGGTCCCGGGCGTCGCGTTCGAGGGAAGCTCCCGGTGCTCCATGAAAAAATCCGGCGGCCGCACCGGGCCGCCCGATTGCGGATGTTCCACCCCCGCCGACATATCGTGCCCGAGCGCCGACGAAGCGGCCAGTGCCGCGAGCGGGGCGGCGAGGAACGCGGGGGGAATATGGAATCTCATACTCCCACCATCCAGAGAAGGACCTTAAGACGCGATGAAGTCCGCGCACCGCCCATCACTTTTTTCGCCCTATTTCCGTGCGTGCTTCACCGGTTCTTAAGGTAAGGGCATCCACACTCCCACCGTTTCATGCGAATTCTCGTCGTCGAAGATGAACCCGATCTCCTGCGCGGACTTGCGCGGGCATTCCGCGAGGAGGGCTACGCCGTGGACACGGCCGAGGACGGCGAGGACGGCCTCCACAAAGCCGAGAGCATCGACTACGACGCCGTGGTGCTCGACGTGATGCTGCCTTGCCTCGACGGCTGGGAGGTGCTTCGGCGGCTGCGCTCGACAAAGAAGACACCCGTGCTGCTGCTCACCGCGCGCGATGGCTCTGCGGATCGCGTGCGCGGCCTCGATGCCGGCGCGGACGACTATCTTGTAAAGCCCTTCGACCTCCCGGAACTCCTCGCGCGATTGCGGGCGCTCATCCGCCGCAGTGTCAGCGAAACGCGCTCGGTTATCGAGATCGGCGATGTGCGCATCGACACCGCCGCGCGCACGCTGTCGCGCGGCTCGCAGCCCGTGGCGCTCACTGCACGCGAGTATGCGCTGGTGGAGTATCTCGCGCTGCACCGAGGCGGGGTCGTCACTCGCACCGCGCTCTATGAGCATCTTTTCGACGAGACCGACGACACGCTTTCCAACCTGCTCGACGTGCACGTTTCCAACATCCGCAAAAAGCTCGGCCCCGACATCATCGCCACCCGGCGCGGCCACGGCTACGTCATCGAGGAGTGATGCGCCTCCCGAAATCCATCCGCTGGCGCCTCCAGCTCTGGTATGGCGCGCTGCTCGTCGCGGTGCTGTGCGGCTTTGGCTTCACGGCGTTCCATTTGGAAAGGGTGCGGCAGTTCCGCAGGATCGACGAGGGCCTGCAGGTGCGCCTCTCCGCGCTGGTGGACGCGCTCCGCGCCGCTCCGCCGCGTGATTCGGAGAGACCCGGCGGTGCGGAACTCCGCCTGAATCCCGAGCAGGCGGCGCTCTTCGGCGGACGCGAGGGATATTACTTTGCCGTATGGATGCGGGAAAGGCAGCCGCTCTCATCCTCGCCAAACGCGCCGGCCGACATCCCCGTTCCCGCCAGCCCCGAATCGCCCGTGCGGTCGCGCGCCGATTTCCGGGAGACGTTTCTCTTCGCCGCCCCGGTGAACTGCGTGCTCGTCGGGCGCTCGATCGCAGGGGAACGCGAGGATCTGCAAACCCTCGCAGGCTGGCTGGCAGCCGCCGGCGCAGGAGTGCTCGCCGCCGGTCTGCTCGGCGGATGGTGGCTGACCACCCGGGCGATCCGGCCAGTGGAAGCCATCAGCGCCACCGCCGCGAAGATCGCCGCCGGAGATCTCTCACAGCGCATCGGTGCCGCAGACGCCGACAGCGAACTCGGCCAGCTCGCGATCGTCCTGAATTCCACCTTCGCCCGGCTCGAGTCCGCCTTCACCCAGCAGGCCAGCTTCACCGCCGACGCCGCCCACGAACTGCGCACGCCAGTCGCCGTGATGCTCACCCAGACGCAATCCGCGCTCGCGCACGAGCGCCCCGCCGCCGAATACCGGGAGACCCTCGAAGCCTGTCAGCGCGCCACGCAGCGCATGCGCCGCCTCATCGAATCACTGCTTGCGCTGGCCCGCCTCGACGCGGGCCAGGAGCCGCTGCGTCGCGAGGATTGCGACCTTGCCCGGATCGCCAGCGACGGCATCGAACTCATCCGTCCGCTCGCCGCCGCGCGCGGCATCCAGCTCCACGGCGACCTTCCCGCCGCTCCCTGCCACGGCGACGCCGAACGCCTCGCCCAGATCCTCACGAATCTCCTCAGCAACGCGATCGACTACAACCACGATGGCGGCGAAATCCGCGTCGCCACGCAGCGCCGCGACGGCCTCGCCACTCTCACCGTCCGCAACACGGGTGCGGGCATATCCCCGGATGATCTGCCGCGCATTTTCGACCGCTTCCACCGCGCCGACAAGGCGCGCACCGGGGGCCACAGCGGACTCGGCCTCGCGATCGCGCAGGCCATCGTCCGCGCGCACGGAGGCAGCATCGGGGCGGAGAGTGAGCCGGGGAAAGGCGCGACCTTCACCGTGGTGCTGCCCGCCTGAGCGGCGCGCGTCGGTCGGGCTTCGGCGAAGGACTGGTTGTGCTGAATTTCATGCGGGCGTGCTTTCTCCGGCCAAGACGCAGGGTGGCGGGCCGATAGAGTGCGCGGTAAGTTTCCGCGCCGGCCACCCATTCTCTCTAGTCCACGCCATGCACACTTCAGTATCCCGGCTTAGCTTGGTCCAACTCCACATCTCTGTGGTTCTTGCCGGTGGGGCGGGGCTTTTTGCCAAGTTTGTCGTAGCGAGTCCGGCGGCTATCACTTGTGGGCGAACCCTCTTTGGGAGTCTCGCTTTGGCGGTTACCGCCGTACTGATGAAGTCGAGCCTGCGCCTGCGCAGCCGGAAAGACCTCCTTATGCTGGCTCTTTCGGGTGTCATTCTCGCCGTGCATTGGTATTCCTTTTTTGTCTCGATTCAGGTTTCCACCGTGGCCATCGGCTTGCTGGCATTCTCCACATTTCCGTTGTTCGTGACCTTTCTCGAACCATTAGTTTTTGGTGAGCGTCTGCACGGTTACGACGTGATCACGGCTTTGGTCGTTGTGGCTGGCCTGATCTTAGTGACGCCGACTTGGGATCTTGGCGATCATTTGACCCAGGGGGTGCTCTGGGGAGTTTTCGCGGCATTCACCTATGCAGTGCTTTCGCTCTTGAGCCGTTCGTATGTGCGAGTTTATCCCGCGCTGACTGTGGCGCTTTATCAACAGGCATTTGCCGCACTATGCGCGTTGCCTTTCGCGCTGCGAGGGCAGGGTGTTCCCGCCCGACGCGACATCTTGCTTCTGATCGTGCTGGGTGTGGTGTTTACAGGGTTTGCGCAGGGATTGGCGGTCGCGAGTTTGCGGCATCTGCGCGCGCAGACGGTGGGCGTTGCCTTCGGGTTGGAGCCCGTCTATGGGATTCTGTTCGCATGGCTGCTGCTCCACGAGCAAACAGCAGCGCGAACGCTTTGCGGAGGGTTCCTCATCTTGTGCGCCGTAATTTGGGCTTCTTTCAAACACCGTAATTCCGCATCCACCGATGGGCCTAACCATGCGCTGCATGGAGTTCGGAAACGTCACTAAGCGGCCAGCAGCAGATTAATTACAAACCAGCCACGCCGCCGCTTGGCGGTGGATCATCGGGCGCTTTGCCACCGGAGCAAGGAATGAAGAAGCAACACGAGCGGTCTTCGGGTCACTCGAGTGCGCTGCCGCAGGCGCTCTGCCCGTCTCGCATTTCCCAACGACTGGCTCCTATCGAGCAATCCAATCGGGTTGCTCGTCGAGCGAATTTTGCCATACCGGTGCGCGAAATGAATTGATGCGGCATACGACCACCCGGGGCGCGACTCGCGATTTTAACACGATGAAACAAAATATTCGCACGCTCACCGGCGCAGCCCTTTTGGGACTGACGCTGACCACCGCCAACATCGCCCTCGCGCAGACCGTCGCGAAGGAAACGACGACCACCAGCGCCGCCGGAACCACCACAACGACAACGTCCCTCGGAACCATCAGTGAATTCGGGCCGGAGACGATCATCATCCGATCCGAGAGTTCGCCGGAACCGATCCGCTACAAATATACGAAGACGACCACTTACGTCGATGAAAGCGGAGCACCAGTCTCGATCGAGACGGTGAAGTCCGGCCTCCCAGTGACCGTCTATTACTCCAAAGTCGGCGACCAGATGATGGCCACGAAAGTCATCGTCCGGAAGGCCGTCGTCATCAACCCCGCCGCGGTGATTGAGGATAAAAAGACGACCACCACGACGACGATCGACAAGAAATAACAACCCAACGCGCTTTGTATTGGCGCGCCGATCCATTTCGGCGGCGCGCCAGTCCATCCGCGCGCAAATCTTACCTAATCATGAAATCAATCGTCATCCTAGTCACCGCGGCCTTCGCGTTCGCCGCCTGCGATGCCCGCGTCAGCAACCC
>JAYTDO010000271.1:0-1937 GCA_043735935.1 Chthoniobacteraceae bacterium | reverse complement strand
GAACGAAAACGGCGGATAGTTCGCCACGAAGTAATTGCCCGCCGTGGTTTCATCCCCATCGGCGAGGAGTTGGTCGAAAGTTTCAGTCTTCATGCGAGGGGTTTCGGGAACGGCGGCGACCGTCGCGCAACGCCCCGCGCCGCGCAACGAAATAGTGTGTGTGCGTATTAAATTGCCCGCGCCATCCCGCGCCGGAGTCGGCTCGCGACGCAACGATCCCCCGCACGGCAAAGGAGCGCGCCCCGTCAACCCGCGCTTGACCAGCCAGCGCCCGCACCGCATAAGCAGCCTCAAAAATGGGCAAGCGCTACTACGGCGACAACCTCGGCATCCTTGCGCGCTTCAAAGCCGATGAGTCCGTCGAACCGGTCTCCGAATGAAGTATGTTTGAAGACAAGACGTGTCTCGTTCTCGGCGCAGGTGCCAGTCGTCCGTACGGGTTTCCAACCTCGGGAGAGCTTCGCGAAATCCTTCTCGCCGGGCCGAGGGCGGACAAGGTGTTAGAGGACTTGGGGTTCAGGCCGCATGAAATGGTTGGCATGCAGTTGCACCCACTGTTGAAAGCATGCGCCTATGATGATGAGCGAATGCTGACAGATTTCCGCAAAGTGTTTCGGGAATCTCAGCGGGTGAGTATCGATTCATTCCTCGGCGGACTTCCGAAGACGCAGATGAACGACATGTTTGTGAAGATCGGAAGGGATGCGATCGCAACCGTCATGCATCTGTGCGAAGCCCACTCGCAGTTAGATGGAGACTGGTATCAGTGGCTCCTCGAGTTCCTGCTGCGGAACGGCCGCGACTTTCCAGCCGGCCTGATTTCGGTGGTCACATTCAACTACGACCGTTCCTTGGAGCAATATCTCTGGCGAGCGTTCATGCGCTCATTCGACCTTTCTTCGAGCGAAGCCCGTGAAATGCTCGAACGGATCGAATTCATCCATGTTTATGGTGATCTCGGGCCACTGATGATGGACGGCGCTAATCCAAACGCAGTGCAATTCGGAGACCTTAATAGTGTTTTCACTTCCGGACAGCGACTCACTGTTGCCGGATTACGGGCCGATTCCTCAAAACAAGAGCGGATTCGGAAAGTCATCGCGGATGCAAAACGCGTCATTTTCCTCGGTTTCGGTTTTTGGAAAGAAAACCTCGACCTCGTGTTTACTCCGCCGCCGAAGAAATATGAAAATCCGAACGAGATTCCACCCAGCGATTGGTCAAATAAGCGAATCTTCGCTTCCTGTTATCGGCTCTGGAGAAGCGTAATGATCGACACGGATGCGCGAGTCACTACCAATCGCTTTTCCAACGCCTTTTCGCCGCTCATAAATTGGGGCACGGAGGACCAAAACCTTTTGCAGTTTGTGACCCACTGGAATTTGAAGGGATAGTTCCAGCATTCCCCTCGTGCCGAAACTCCATTTCGGCACGAGGGGCAGATCTCACGACTGCCGAATTCGGGACGCGCAGACTACGGCGGCAGGAGGTCGCCGAGGGCGATGGGTGTGTCGGCGAAGGCGAGGGGGGCGATGGATTCTTCGCGGCGCACGACTTGCGTGGTGCGATAGGCGGGGCCGGCGGGGTCGCGGAAGACGTGCAGTTCGTTGCGCGTGAGATCAAGGAGCCAGTATTCGACGATGCCGTTGCGGGCATAGGCTTCGAGCTTGTCGCGCTGGTCGTAAAGCAGGGAACTGTCGGCGACCTCGACGAGCAGCAGCACGTCCGCCGGGCCGGGCGCGGCGCTTTCATCGAAGTCCGAACGCAGAAGCAGCAAATCGGGCTGCGGCATGGATCGGCCGTCGATGACCACGGGATTCTGCGCATCGACGAGGCAGCGATCCCCAAAGCGGCGGGCGAAATTATTGATCAGCCGGCGCACGGCGTTCATGTGGCGGATTCCGATGGGGCTCATGATGACGATTTCTCCGTTGAGC
>JAYTDO010000270.1:0-2015 GCA_043735935.1 Chthoniobacteraceae bacterium | reverse complement strand
CGCGCCGAGCCAGCGCACGATGGCAAAGGGAATCTCATTCCCCACGTAGTAGCCAAAGATCGCCTGATGCCCCGCGTTTTTCGCCACCCCCGCGCGGATCGTCTCCTCGACCTGCCGCCGGATTTTCGCGTTGTTCAGAAACTCGATGTGTTCCGCCCACGGGATCGAGATCAGCACCCGCAGCCGGAACTCTTTTGCCAAATCCAAAAACCACACCGGCGGCACATGATAGATGCGCAGCAGATTGATCCCCATCTCCTGCATCAGCGCAAAATCGCGCCGCGCCCGCTCCGGGTCGCCCACGAAATCGCCCGCCGCATCCGGCGCAAACGGCCCGTAGGTCACGCCCTTGATGAACCACTTTTTGTCCCCCTCGAAAAAGAACTTCGCCCGTACGCGGATCGGCGCGAGCGGGGCGGAGGTGGTGGCAGGCAGGGCGTCGGGCATGAGGAAAAAGAGCGCCTTTCTTAATGCGCAGTCCCGCGCTCGGCAAGCGGCGCGGCGAGCCCAGGGTTTTTCGTCGGGCGACCGATGGTTTTTGCCATAGGCTGTGGACTGCGCGGACTGGTCCGCGCTTTGCGGAGGGGCGGACTTGTCCGCGCGGCGGGGGAGCGGGCGTGCGCCTGCCCACCGCCCGCCGCCACGGCAGCAAGCTGCCGCCTGCCGCAAAGCGCGGATAAGTCCGCGCACTCCAAAGCTCGCGCTGCTCGCGAAACACGGCGGTTCATTTTCCGGCGTGGTCACGAGCGGCCAGCCTCCGCGCGGCGGGCGAGAATGTTTTTGACCCTCCCGCGGGCCGCTGAAATAACAGCCGCCCACCTTTTTCCCGCCCCACCACCGCCCACTCCATGAATACCGTCCAATCCCTCAAGACCCTCAAAAAGAACGTCGGCAAAATCGTCGAAGCCGAACTCGAAGCCACCGGCGGCCTGCTCCGCCTCGCGCCCGCGTGGGTGCCGCGCAGCTTTCTCCAGCCCGGGAAAAGGCTCAAGCTGCACCCGGACGACCTTTATGCCTACGGTCTGAACCGCGGTGGCATCGACGAGCGCTGGTTTGCCTCGACCACGCCGGCGGCGAATGAAGGCCGCGTGCCGGACGAGGGTTACAGCTACGTGGTCGCGGGCAAGACGCGCTTTACCCTCGCGCAGGCGGTGGCGGAGTGCGGGGCGACGGTCATCGGCGAGAAGATCTGGAAGAAGTATCAGCGGTGGCCGGTTTACTCGAAGTTCTTTGATAACATGGGCCCCATCCCGCACCACATGCACCAGTCGAAAAAGCAGGCGGCGCTCGTGGGTCAGGAGGGCAAGCCCGAGTCCTATTACTTTCCGCCGCAGCATAATAACGTGGGGAATAACTTTCCTTACACCTTCATGGGCTTCGAGCCCGGCACGACCAAAGCGCAGGTGCGGAAGACCCTCGAAGACTGGAACAAGGGCGACAACGGCATCCTCGACCTGTCCAAAGCCTACCGGCTGAAAGTCGGCACCGGCTGGCTCATTGATCCGTGCATCCTCCACGCCCCCGGCTCGCTTTGCACCTATGAGCCGCAGTGGGGCTCGGATGTCTTTGGCATGTATCAGTCCCTCGTCGAGGGACGCGAGGTGCCGTGGTCATTGCTGGTCAAAGACATGCCTAAGTCCAAGCACAAGGACTAGGACTTCATCGTGGATCAACTGGACTGGGAGAAGAACGTGGACCCTAAGTTCAAGGACAACCACTACCTCGAACCCATCCCCGTCGCCGACACCCGCAGCGAGGGCTACGTGGATCGCTGGATCGTCTATGGCAAGGTTGATGGCGAGCAACTCTTCACCGCCAAGGAACTGACCGTCGAGCCCGGCGCCGTCTGCACCATCAAGGACAAGGGAGCCTACGGCCTCATCTGCGTGCAAGGCCGCGGCGCGATCAACGGCCAGGCGCTGAACAGCCCGAAACTCATCCGCTTCCACGAGCTGACCGAGGACGAGTTCTTCTGCACCGAAGACGGTGCGAAAACCGGCGTCACCTTTGCCAAC
>JAYTDO010000269.1:0-5975 GCA_043735935.1 Chthoniobacteraceae bacterium | reverse complement strand
TGACGCCGCCGGCGAGCGCGGTGTCGCCGCGTCCGCTGCGAATGTGCTCGCAGGCCGCATGCACCGCGGTGAGCGCGGAGGAGCACGCGGTGTCCATCGCCACGCTCGGGCCGCGCAGATTCAGGCAGTAGGAAATGCGGTTGGCCGCGATGCTGTGCGCGCTGCCGGTGGGCGAGTGCGCGGTGATGCCCATGGAGTCCCACGGCGTGCCTTGGATCACTTGGTAGTCATTGTGCGAAATGCCGACGAAGACCCCGACGTCGGTGCCCTTTTCAAAATCGAGCACCAGGCCCGCGTCCTCAATCGCCTCCCACGCCGTCTCGAGCAGCAGCCGGTGCTGCGGATCGACGTAGGGTGCTTCGCGCGGCGAGATGCCGAAGAACTGCGGATCGAACTGGTCGATGCCCTCGACGAAGCCCCCGCGCCGGGCGACGGACTTCCCGGCCAGACCCGGTTCCGCGTCGTAAAAGCGCTCGACGTTCCAGCGATCCGCGGGCACGTCGCTGACCGCCTCGCGGCCCTCCACGAGGAGTTTCCACAGGGTGTCTTGATCGTTGATTCCGCCGGGGAAGCGGCAGCCGATTCCGATAATTGCGATACGGTCTTTGGACATGGAGAAGGTGACGCGCAGGAAGCGCGGATGCGATTGACCGCTGATATTCGTGCTCCGTCAAGCCGGGGGTCGTATTTCTTGGCGAAGCGTCCGGGCCATGCACTGCGGGGTTTTGACCGCCGAAAAATATCGCCGGAGAAATGTGCGAAGAAACCGTTCGCCAGACCCGCGAGCGGCGAAGTAGAGGAAACTCATGTGCGGCATCGCAGGCATTCTCGATCTGACCCAGCAGCGAACGATGCAGGAAGAAGTCCTGCGCAGAATGGCGCGCGCCATCGTGCATCGCGGGCCGGATGAGGAGGGCTTTTTTTTCCAACCGGGCGTGGCGCTGGCGTCGCGCCGGCTGAGCATTGTCGGCCTCGCGGACGGGCAGCAGCCGGTGACCAACGAGGAGGGAAATGTGACCGTGGTTTTCAACGGCGAGCTTTTCGACCATCTCGAAAAGCGGGCGGAACTGGAGGCGCGCGGGCATCGCCTGGTGAAGCACTGCGACACGGAAATCATTCCGCATTTGTGGGAGGAGCACGGGCCGGGCATGTGGGAGCGGCTGCGCGGGCAGTTTGCCATCGCGCTGTGGGATGAACGCGCGCGGCGGCTGGCGCTGGGACGCGACCGTTTCGGCATCTGCCCGCTCTACTGGACGCGGCAGGGCGACTGGCTGCTCTTCGCATCCGAGATCAAAGCACTGCTGGCCTCCGGCATGGTGCCGGCGCGGGCTGACCGGCGGGGCATCGATCACGTCTTCACGTTCTCCGCGCTGCCGGGGCCGATCACCTGCTTCGAGGGCGTGCAACTGCTGCGCGCCGGGCACTGGCTCGAGATCACGCCGGGCAGCGAAAATGGTCGCGGCCCGGAGATCGTGGAGCGCGCGTATTGGGAAATGGATTTCCCGGATCGCGGCGACGAAGAGCGCGGCGACGACCCGCGGAAACTCGTCGATGAATTTGAGCAGGTCATGCTGCGGGCTGTGGACACGCGGCTGAAAGCGGACGTGCCGGTGGGCTCGTATTTGTCCGGCGGCGTGGATTCCAGCATGATCGCGGCGCTGGCCTGTCATTTGAAAGGCGCGGCGATCAATACCTACACGATCCGCGTGGACTCGCCCGAGCTGGACGAACTCGACGCGGCCAATCTCGTGGCGCGGCACATCAAAACGAAGCCGCCGATCGTGCAGGAGTTTCGCGCGGAGGATGCGGTGAACACTTATCCCGAGCTGATCCATGCCGCCGAGGCACCGGTGATCGACACGTCGTGCGCGGCGCTGTTGCAACTGGCGCGGCGCGTTCACGAGTGCGGCCAGAAAGTCGTGCTGACCGGCGAGGGCGCGGACGAATGGCTGGTCGGTTATCCGTGGTACAAAGCGGCGAAGGTGCTGAACTCACTCGACATCCTGCCGGGCGTGCGCCTGAGCGACATGGCCCGCCGCGGCTATCTGCGGCTCAATAACGTGCCGCAATATTCGCGCGAGTTCCGCCGCGGCGTCGAGGAAGCCATCGGCGGCCCGAATGCGTGGATTGACTCCTACGGCCTGCTCGGTCTGGCCAAGCTCCGCTTTTACTCCGACTCGATGCACGCCGTGCGCGAGAAGGCGAACCCGTGGGCCGATTTGCAGATTCCGATCGAGCGCGCGAAGCGCTGGCATCCGCTGAACCGCGGCATCTGGGTGGCAGGCCGCGTCACCCTCGCGGGACACTTGCTCCAAGCAAAAGGTGATCGCGTCTCAATGCACTCCTCGGTGGAAGTGCGGTACCCATTTCTCGATGAGGAGGTCTTCGCGTTCCTCGCCCGGCTCGATCCGCAGTGGAAGCTGCGCGGTTTCCGCGACAAACATCTGCTGCGACTGCTGGCGGAGCGCTGGCTGCCGCCGTCGGTTTATCGCCGGCAGAAAGTGATCTTCCGCGCGCCGCTCGACAGCTTTCACATGGACCCCGAGCCGCCCTACGTCGGCCAGCTTTTGAGCGAAGAATCTTTGCGGCGCACCGGTTATTTCGACGTGGCTGCGGTGCAGCACTGGCGACGCGCCTTTCGCGAAATGCGGCCGGGCTCCCTGCCGCGGCTCTCCGTCGAGGGCGGCCTCGCCGCCGTGGTGGCGACGCAGCTTTGGCACCACCTCTACATCGACGCGAATCTGGCAGAGCTGCCGTCGAGCGCCGTCAGTGCAGCTTCTTGAGAAGCTGACGCCCGAGAGCCTTCGTCTCCGGATCGTCTTTCTCGGTCTCGGGCATCGCGAGGCCTTTGGTGATGAACCTCCGCGCGTCCTCGCCTTTGTCCATCTGGACGTAGGTGCGGCCGAGCTCAATGTAGTGCATGAGGCGATTCGGATTCAGTTCAATCGCTTTCTGGAAACAGCGTACCGCGTCCTCGTATTTTGCCGCCGGCAGCTTGCCATAGGCGACCTGCGCCAGCGCACGCTTCACCGTGCCCACCTCGGCGAGGTTCAAATACCAACGGCCTAATACCTGCCAGGCGAGATCGTTGCCTGGATCGAGTGCGATGACCCTGTCGGCAGCCGCTTTGACGACACGGGAGTTGGCAAACTGCTCCTTGTTGCTCTGGAGCGGCAGCAGCTTCCCGTAGCTGATGGCCACAGCGAGTTGCGCCTCCGGGTCGTTCGGTGCGAGAACCACCGCGCGCTGCGCATAGCCCACCGCCGTGGTGCCAAGCTGGATCTTCTCCTCCCGCTGTGTGGCGTCACTCATGAGATGCCGGTACTCCCGCGCAATCCGCACCAATAGTCGGACGTTGTCCGGGTCCAGTTTTTCCGCCGGAAGATAAAATTTCAGCGCCTCGGCAGCCTGCAGTTTGTTGTAAAAGACATCGCCTTTCTGGATCAGGTCCGCCGCCGAATCCCCACTGGGCGCCGGACTCGCGGGAGCCAGAGCGGCCAGGACGAAAAGAGCGTTGAGGAAGAAGACGAGGCGCATGGCGGCAAGAAGGCGGCAACCGCTTTCCTCATCGCAATTCGCAGCCGGCCCGCCAGGTGGCTCTCATGGTGACGGAATATTTTCCGGCCTTCACTTTTTTACCGCGGCCTCGACCAGGCGGCCCGCATTGAGAAGTCCGGCCTCGCTCAATCGAGGTCCGACCAGTTGCAGGCTGGTCACTGGAACGCTCGCATGACGCACGGGGATCGGAAGGGCCAGCGCCGGATTTCCCGCAAAATTCACAGCGGAGGTGTTTTGCAAAGCCAGCACGCGTGCTTCCAAGAGTGCAGAATTGCCGACGAGCGGAATCGTCAGCGGCAAGGTCTGAAGCGTGGGCAGAGCAATGAAATCAACCTTCTTGAAAACGTGCCTCAGCGTCCGCTGCCATACCGCCTGCCTCTGCAACGCCCTGCGAAAGGCCGTCTTGTGCAAGATTCCACCCAGCAGGATCACGGATTTCGTGCGCGTGCTCACTCCAGTTTTGGATTCGTATTTATGATCGCTGACCCACGCACCGGCTGCCGCCACAACATTCGCGTCTTTCTGGGCCTGCAGCCACTTCGCCTTAAAGTCGTCATCCAGTGGCACGACTTGAAATTGCGCGCTGGCTAGCGCTCCATCCACCGCCTCGTCGATCCTGGGGTCCGTGCCGCGGAGCAAAAGACCGCGAGGATCCGTGACGCCGAGCAGCAGCCCTGCGGGGTTGGCGACGTCGAGAAAGAGATGTCCGAGGCCCGCGCCGCCGATTGAGCGCCCCCCGGGACGCGCGTCGCCGAGGAAGAGACGCCCGATTTTGATCTGTGGAGCCGAAGGTTTGGCCGCCACCGCCACGCGGTATTTTTCGTTGAATCCCTGCTGCAAGAGATTCATTCCTTCCACCACATGAGCGATGTCCTTTCCCAACGGGCCGACGGTGTCGAGATGCACCGCGTCGATCGGGAACACACCTTTCAACGGGACGAGTCCGAAGGTCGTCTTCAAGCCCACGATGCCGGAACATGCTGCGGGTGTGCGGATGGAACCCGTCGTATCCGTCCCCAGGGCCACGTCTGCGAATCCGCCGTTGATCGCCGCAGCCGAACCACTGGAAGAGCCCCCCGGGATATATCTGAACCACCACCGGCTAAAGGGGTTTTTTGGCGTTCCGAAGTAGTCATTGATCCCAGAGGGAGACACCGCAAACTCACTCAGGTTTGTTTTCCCTACCATCTGGACGTTGCGCTGCCGGGCGATAGCTAGGCATGCGGCATCGCGGGCCGCGGGCGCACTATGCTGGGAAACATATTCGGAACCAGCGGTCGTGAGAACGCCCTTCATGTCGATGTTGTCTTTGACGGCCAAGCGCAAGCGCCCGCCCGTTTCAGGAGCCGGCCAATACGCTATGAACGCGTGGTCGCGAGTGGCGCCGGCTGCGCGGTTTCCCAGAATCGCGCACCCGTTAAGCAAGACCATCAGCGATAAATGAGAAAGGGCCGATCCGGCGATAATGAGGTGGCGTTTTTTCATGAGATAGCGGCGGCATCTTGGGACCGGCTTTCCAACAGTCCAATGGTTTTGGAGGCGAAGTCGATATCCCAAATCGTGAGTGGAATATCAATTCCTTCTTTCTCGCACAAATCAATGGTCGCGCGCGCCGTGCAGGACGGCGGGCGAGTCACCTTGAGGCATCATGTGTGGAGGGCGGTTTTTCGGAGGCTGAAGCCTCCGCGCCGGGCCGGCGGCCCGAGGCGAAGAATCGCCTCAGCAGCAGATGCGTCGGCCACCAAACCAGGATCGGCAGGCCCGGCATCATCGTGAGCAGCCATGCCCAGGCGGGCATCCATGACTGGGGAGCGTGGTCGCTAAAGCCATAGACATAGTTGATGTTCACCCGCTGCTTGGGATTGGCGAGCACCGTGCCGGGCGGTGGCATCCAGAAGTAAGAGACGAGCATCAGAACCCAAGCCAAGTATACCCATGCTTCAAGGCTGCGGCGATCATAGCCCAGACGCCGGATCGCGTATAAGAGCAGGAAAGGCAGCCAGCCATGAAAGAGCGAGATTGCGCGTGTGAACGAGGGTAACTTGGGATCGAACATGTAATCGCTCATCCCGGTGATTTTCAGGCCCGCAAAATGAGCGCCGAAATCGAGCACCCAAACCAAGTGCGGCAGGACCATGCCCACCGCTGCGACACTCACGAGCAGGGCATTCTAAGACCAAAGGCGGCTAGGGTCAGTAATGCGGCGGCATCGCAGAAATAGAGGAAATTGGTCGGCGGACGTGTGACCGGCGGGAACAGTCGCGCTTTCGCCCGCGCAAGCTCAGCCGGTGTGGAGCAAAGCAAGCCCTCGGTTTTCGCTAGAGCGTGTCATGCATTTTTTGCCGGGCATCTTATAGAAATTATAGCTGTACTTTTTAAGACACTTGGTATGGAACCCTTGGGATGGCCCACAAGAC
>JAYTDO010000268.1:0-5243 GCA_043735935.1 Chthoniobacteraceae bacterium | reverse complement strand
CATGGGCCGGGACGCCGTAGACGACATCGAATCCGGAGGCGATCTCCGCGAGGAGGACGGGGATTTGCTCTGGTGGATTTTGAAGGTCGTCATCGAGCGTGATGACGAGATCGTGCTTGGCGAGTCGGATGCCGGCGAGGAGGGCGTTGTGCTGGCCGTAGTTCCGCATGAGGCTGAGTGCGCGGACGAAAGGATGAATCGCCGCGAGTTCACTCGCGACCCGTCCGCTGGCGTCGCGACTGCCGTCGTTGACGAGGATCACTTCGAATGCGCTGGCGACCTGGCGGAGCACGGGTTCGAGTCGCTCGATCAAGGTTGGTAGGGTCTGTTCGCTGTTGAAGACCGGCACGACGATGGAAATGGATGGGAGCGTTTGGGCGGTCATGAACGTTTTTCTGCGACGAGTAACACGCTGCTGCCAAACGGAATGACGCTTCCATTTTCGACGGAGCGTAACTCTGCGGCCCAGATGCGATCGGTGATGCTGCTCGCGCGAGACTGGTGAAGTTTGCCGTAACTCGCGCGAGGAAGCCTGCGCTGACCGAAGAGGCTTCGGACCGAGCGCAGCGCGAAGAGCGGGAGCGGAAGCGGGGAGAAAAGGTAGGTGGCGTAAAGCGTCTGGAAGCCTGCGGCGGCGACCCGCCGACGGAGCTGCGAAATCGTGTAGCGGCGGAAGTGGCCGGCGGCGACGTCGTCATCCGACCAAAGCCAGGAAAACGCGGGGACTGTAATGAAGAGGCGGCCGCCGGGTGCGAGGCAGCGATGGGTTTGCGCGAGAAAATCCGCGTCGTCTTCGATGTGTTCGAGGACGTCGAACATTCCCGCCGCGGGAAAGGCGTCATCGGGAAACTTGGCGGTGGCGAGTGTAGCGCAGACCACATTGGTGATTCCGCGGCGTGCGGCGTTCCGGGCTCCAGTCTCGCCCGGTTCGACAAGGACGGTGTCGAACCCTGCGTCCATCAGCGTGCGTGAGACGAAGCCGTTGCCGCCGCCGATGTCGTAAAGCGGGCCGGCTGGAGAAAAACGGCGCACGACGGCAGCGAGGCATGACCCGCGGTGTTTGAACCAGAAGGATTTTTCCTCCAACTCGAAGCAGACCTCGTTGCCTTCCTCCAGATATGAGATCGGCACTCGTTCGCGGGCGTACCAGATGCCGTCATCGCCGCGCTGGAGATGGCTGCCGAGCAGGCTGGGATCAAAGGTGGAGGTTACGGCCATCGGTTCGTGAGTGGGTGGGGCTGTTTGCAGCATTCGTGCCAGACGCGGCGTGTGCGTGCGACTTCAAAGCTCGCTGGCATCTCGGCTGCTAACCGTGGGAGCCTGCTCATGATGACCCCTTTCCGCCAGGCGTTGCGCCAGAATCTCCACGTTCTCCTCCTCGCGGCACTGGCGTGCGCCATCTCGATCGGATGGTTTTTCTTGGATGGTGATGTGAATGTGAACTTCGCGGACGAGGGTTACCTTTGGTATGGGACGCACGCGGTGAGGGCCGGCCAGGTGCCGATGCGGGATTTTCACGCGTATGATCCGGGGCGTTATCTTTGGACGGTGGGCTGGAGTTTTCTCCTCGGAGAAGGGCTGGTTTCGATGCGGCTCGCGTGTGTGTTTTTCCAGTGCCTCGGAGTTCTGGCGGGCCTTCTTGCGTCGCGGCGATTGTCTCGTAATGGGCTTTTTCTCACGTGCATCGCTCTTCTGCTGTGCGCTTGGATGCATCCCCGGTACAAGGTTTTCGAGCAAAGCATCGCACTCATGTTTGTGTATGCCGGTGTGCTGCTGATCGAACGCCCGACGACTCGACGGCATTTTTGCGTGGGGATTTTCGGCGGTCTGATGGCGTTTATGGGGCGCAATCACGGCGCTTATCACGTCGTCGCATTCGGGCTCATCATCCTGTGGGTGGCGTGGGGCGAAGGGTTTCGAGTGTGGTGGCAGCGGAGTTTCTCGTGGGGGATCGGATTGCTGATCGGCTATCTGCCGCAGTGGCTCATGTTCCTTTTCGTGCCGGGCTATTTCCGGCAGTTCCTCGTCAATATTCACGAAATCGCGGTGAAGGGGACGAATCTGCCCGCGAAGGTGATGTGGCCTTGGTTGGTGCCGGCGGAAGTGCCCTGGCTGGTGCGATCCGCCAAGATCACGGAAGGGCTGTTTTACGTGGCGTTGCCGCTCTTCCTTGTGCTGGCCGTGCATCGGATGTGGCGACTGCGGCGGGCGGGCCTGGCAGCGCATCCGGTATTCATCGCTGCCGCGTCTGTCACGCTGCCGTATACCCATTACGTGTTTTCGCGTCCCGACATCGTGCATCTTTCCCACGGGGCGCCGACGTTGGTGCTCGGTGTGGTCGCTCTGGGATTTACCTTCGGGAGGACGGGAATGTGGCTCGCGCCGGCGATGATGGTGGCGAGTTTCGTCGCAAATATTTTCGCATTTGGCGTGACCTTGCAGATGATCTCGCCGCCGGGATCGCTTTTCGCGCTCGATGTGGCCGGGCAGCGGATGCTGGCACCGGTGAATCGTGCGCAAGTGCTGGCAAGCGCGCACAAGCTCGGAAGCGAGCTCGCCAAGCCCGACGAGGCCATCTTCTTCGTGCCGAACCTGCCGGGGCTGTATCCGTTCACCGGTCGTCTCTCCCCGACGAAGCAGATCTATTTCATCTTTCCCGCGTCTCCCGAGGAAGACCAGGCGCTGGTAGCAGAACTCGAAGCGGCCAGAGTGCAGTGGGTCATGATGCACGACTACGCCTTGGATGGACGCGAGGTGCTTCGTTTTCGAAACGCGTATCCAATCGTGTTTGAGTTCTTTCACCAAAACTTCGAGATGGTGAAGATCGACACCCTCCCCCGCGACATGATCGTTTTGCACCGCATTTCAAAACCATGACTGAACGTTCTGAATTCCTCATCTTTGGCCAGCCGCTGATCGAACAACCGGAGATCGACGAAGTCGTCGACTCGCTCAAAAAAGCGTGGCTCGGCACCGGACCCAAGGTCGCGCGGTTCGAGAGCGATTTCGCCGCGTATAAAGGTGTGGGCGCGGCTGTGGCTGTGAACTCTTGTACGGCGGCCTTGCATCTTTCGATTCTAGCGGCGGGGCTAAAGCCGGGCGACGAGGTGATCACGACGGCGATGACCTTTTGCGCGACGGTGAATGCGATCATTCACGCAGGGGCGACGCCGGTGCTGGCGGACGTGAATCCCGACACGATGTGTATCGATCCGGCCGATGTGGAAAGGCGGATCACGCCGCGGACGCGCGCGATTTCAGTGGTCCACTTCGCTGGGCATCCTTGCGATATGGATGCGTTTGTGTCGCTCGCGACGAAGCACAATCTGAAGCTGATCGAAGACTGCGCGCACGCGATCGAGACGGAATACCGCGGGAAAAAGGCGGGGACTTTCGGCGATTTTGGGTGCTTCAGCTTTTACGCGACCAAGAATATTTGCACCGGGGAAGGAGGGATGATCGTGGCGCGGGAGGATGCGGATGTGAGGCGACTGAAGATGCTCGCGCTCCACGGGATGAGCCACGATGCGTGGAAGCGTTTCAGCGATGCCGGTTACAAGCACTACTCGGTGGTCGAGTGCGGCTTTAAGTACAACATGATGGATTTGCAGGCGGCGATCGGCATCCACCAACTCACACGCGTGGAGCCCTGGTGGGCGCGGCGGCGGGAGCTGATGCACATTTACCGTGAGGCGTTCACCGGGTTGCCGCTCGAATTTCAGGCGGATGCGCCGGCGGACTCCCGGCACGCGTATCATCTTTTCCCGATCCTGATCGACGAGGAGCGCGCGGGTATTTCGCGCGATGCGTTTCTCGATGCGATGACGGCACGCAAGCTCGGCGTCGGCGTTCACTACCGCAGCATCGCCGAGCATCCGTACTATCAGGAGGCGTTCGGATGGAAGCCGGAGGATTATCCGAACGCACTGCGAATCGGGCAGAGGACGGTCAGTCTGCCGCTCTCCCCTCGGTTGACGGAGCGCGATGTCGAGGACGTGATTTCCGCCGTGCGAGGTATCGTCGGGCGCTGACGATCAGGGCGGCGGAAGTTTGGCCTGAAACTCGAGGAGTTCCCGCTGGTCCGGCTTGATCACGAGCGCTTCGGCGAGGGCGACGCGCGCGCCGGGTACGTCGCCGGAGGCGTATTTCATCTCGGCGAGAAACAGGCGTGGACGGATGGCGACGGGATCGACGGCAATGGAGGCGCGCAGGAGTTCCTCGGCGGCTGTCCAGTTTCGGGAAAGCGTTTCGAGTCGACCTAGGTTGGTCAAAGCGCCGGTGTGCCGTGGGGCCAGAGCGATGGTGCGCTGGTAAAAGGCGCGGGCGCGGGCGTCCTTGCGTTCGAGCCAGAGATTGCCGAGGCCGAAGTTGACCTCGGCGCTGTCGGGCGCGAGCGCGTGAGCGGCTTCGAGTTTGCGCTGCGCGAGGTCGAGGTTGCCGACGCGCAGCTCTTTAAGGCCGGTATTGTAGGGATCGAGCGCCCAAAGATTCGGGTCGCGCACGGGGAGCGTGACGAACCAGGTCGATCCCGTGAGTGCGATGAGAAGCGTTCCAGCTGAGAGCCAGCGGCCGCGGGCGAGCGAACCCCAGATTTCGCAAATGCCAAAGGCGGCAAAGATCATCAGTCCTGGGACGGCGCAGAGGCGGTAGCGTTCCGTGATGAAGACGGGCAGGAGCGCGCACATGTGGAGCAGGACAGCCGCGGCGATCCACCGGGAGCGCGGGAGGCGCCAGAGGGCGAAGAGCATTCCCGGCAACCCGAAGGCGGCGACGATCCCGAAGCGCAGGCCGGGCGGCAGGACGCCCTCGTCGCGCAGCAAATTGATTTCACTGAGGTCGTCGTATTGGAACGCGTTCCAAAAATTCCGCAGCTTCGTGACATTCAGCGCGACCCAAGCCCCGCGGTTCTCACGCACCCATGCATCCGCTTTCGCCGACCAGAATTTTGAGACCTCCGATCGTTTCAAGGGATGTCCGGCTGCCTCCTCAGCGCGGGTGATCGAGTCGCGCAAAAGCCCCGCCTGTCCTGCGCTGAGGCCGTCCGGAATCTTGGGATAGCCGTTTGCGTCCGGGTTGTTGCCCATCCAGAAATTGAGACCGCTGTGGGCGGACAGCAGCACGGGGTCGCGAGCGATGAAATAATTGTGAATCCAGGCCGGCGCCGCGCCGATAAACGTCCCGGCGGCGAGCAGGGCCGTGGCGGCGGCGATCATCGGAATCCGGCGTGCCGTCGCTTTGCTCCG
>JAYTDO010000267.1:0-1726 GCA_043735935.1 Chthoniobacteraceae bacterium | reverse complement strand
GAAACCGGCGCAAAGCGTGGAGGATCGGGCGAGGTCGTCGCCGTTGAATTTGCCGGCGTTCATCCGGGCGACATTCTTCGCCCGCAAGTCCCCCTTTTTTCTGAAGGGCCAGTATTGGTACCATCGCTGCAAGTATGGATTTCTGCTGGGTGGACTGTTTTTTCTCGTGAAGTTTTTCCGCTGGGCATGGACGATGGCGTTTTACTGGCGCCGTCGGTCGTGGCTGACAGCGCCTCACACCCTTGGGTCGAATTAACATCCCTTTCACTCCGTTCCCGTGCGCATTCCCGATTCGCTGAAACGCTTTCCCATCATTGAGGCGACTTACAACGTGCTCTGCAATTTCGGGCGGTTGAATCTTCCCGTCATCGCGCCGGAGCGGCTCGTCACGAGCTACGAAGATATTGTCATCCCCATGGCTTCGCCGCTGTCGGCGGATCTCGATGCGCCGAGTGCGGATTTGTTCTTCCTGCTGAGCCTTGCCCGCACGGCCAGGCCCCGGCGCATTTTGGAAGTCGGAACCTTCCGGGCCCGCACGACCTGCGCCCTTAAACTCAACTGCCCGGATGCGGCAGTCGTGAGCTACGACATCGCCGAGATCGAATCGCCGTATCGGTCGCGTGTGCTGAAGCAGCCGGGCGTGGAGCTGAGGCTCGGAAGTTTCGCCGAGGCGGGGCCGGCGCTGCTCGCGGAAGAAAAATACGACCTCATCTTTGTGGATGGCTCGCACACTTACGATGACGCGCTCGCGGATTCGCGCATCGCGATCCAGATCGTGAGTCCCGGCGGATTTGTCGTCTGGCACGACTACCGGCGGAATATCCCGGTGACCCACAGCATCCGGGTGCCCGAGGCGCTCGACCGACTGGTGGCCGAGAAAGGCTGCGCGATCCAGCACGTCCTCGGGACCACTTGCGCGATCTACGGCCCGGGACTCGCCAGTCCGGCAGGGAAATGAAACCGCGCGTCCTGATCGTAGGAACTGCCTACGCGATCCGTGAGCACCGCAAGAAGCTGGAATTTCTGGCCGTCCATTTCGATCTCACCTGCGTCACCGCGCGGGAGTGCAGCGGATTCGGCTGGACCGAAACGGCGGAGAGCGAATCGCCCGGCACGTATCGTCTCATTGCCCTGCCGAGCGCCGGGGCAGCGGTGGGAACCCGGTGCTGGTATCGCGGAATGTCGGCGGTCTTCAGCGACGGGCGCTACGATTTGGTTTTGGTCGAGAATGAGCCGTGGGGAGTGCTGCGATGGCAAAGCTGGCTGTTGAAAACTTTGTTCCAGCGCAAAGCCGTTTTTGGCGAATTCACATGGGAGAACATTCTCCGAGGAGGGTGGAAAGCCTGGGTTTTGGGGTGGATCTATCGGATGGCTGCCCGGACATCCGACTTTGTCGTCGGCGGGAATCGGGATGCCGTGGAGTTGATGCGGCGCCACGGTGCCTCGCCGACGACCGTCGTATGCATTCCCCAATTTGGTGTGGACACCGATCAGTTCTCGCCGCTTTCCGAGGTGGCCAAACGGCGCGCACGAAACGAGGCCGGATTGCCGGAGGATGCGTTCCTGATCGGTTTCAGCGGGCGCTTGATTCCGGAAAAGGGAGTCCGCGATCTGCGCGAGGCCTTTCTGCGATTGAAGCCGGCGGGAAGGGACCTCCGGCTTTTGCTCATGGGGTCCGGTGAGTGTGAGGCGGAACTGCGCGAGGCATCGCGCGGCGATGCGCGCA
>JAYTDO010000266.1:0-16433 GCA_043735935.1 Chthoniobacteraceae bacterium | reverse complement strand
TTATCTCAAGGTCATCGGCGACTTCGCCCGTTGGGGCGATCGTGTGGTGCTCGGCTGCGATGACACGGCGAAGAGTGAGTTCCTGAACAAACACCCGCTCAAGGGCGATCTCGCCGCGCCCGGGCAGTCGCAGTCGAATTTGTGGTTCATCCAACCATCGCAGCTCGACGCGCTCGGGCCGGTGCTCGGTCGCGGCGCGGTTTGGATGGACGATCCGGTGAAGGCAGAGGTCGCGAGCGATCCGTTCCTTTTCTCCGGCTACGCGCATCGCTCGCTGCACCTCGCGCAGGATGGCGCGGAGCCGCTCGTCGTGAAGATCGAGATCGACGTGCATGGCGACGGGAAATGGACGCAAGTGGATGAGATGACGGTGCCGGCGAAGGGCAGCGCGTGGAAGCAACTGAGCGCCATTGGCGCATGGTTGCGGCTCACGCCCTCGCGCGACACGGCCCACGTGACGGCCATGTTTCACTATCGCGGCGAGGACACTCGGAACTCGGTGTCTTCGTCGATCTTCGACGGCCTGGGCACTGGCGAAACGAGCCGTGGCGTGATGCTCGCGCGTGGTGCTGGCTTCAAGACGCTTCGCCTCGTCGCCGATGGCGTCGCATACGACCTCGATGGGGAACTTCGTCTCCGAAGGACGACGGACTTGAAGGGCGCGGAATGGACCGCGAAGAACGCGAGCATCCAACAGGTGCCGCTCGGCGCGGACGCTGCGTCCGCCTTTTACACCGATCCTGCGGGCAAACGCTGGCGGCTGCCGTTTGGCACAGCGACCGAGGGCTCGCGCGTGTGCCGCGAAGTCTGCACCGAACGCAACCTGCTCAATGCCTACGGAACCTTTTACGAACTGCCCGCCGAGAATGCGGGCGGTTTTCCGAAGATTCGGCCGATCACGACGCACAACGGCGCGATCTTCGACTACGCGAGCTACCGTGGCCTGCTGGTGATGAGCGGGGTGTCCGCCGATGCGAAAGGCGAACACATCGTCCGCAGCGATGACGGGAAGTGCGCGCTGTGGATCGGCGCGGTGGACGACCTGTGGGCGCTGGGTAAACCGCGCGGCACCGGCGGCCCGTGGCGAAACACGCCGGTGAAGGCCGGCGAGCCGAGTGATCCTTATCTCTGCACCGGCTACGACCGGAAGTGGCTGACCATCACGAGCAGCGTGGCGGCTGAAATGCGGGTCGAGGCCGACTTCACCGGCACCGGCGTCTGGAGTGAATTCGCGACGATCAACGTGCCCGCGGGCAAACCGATCGAGTATCAGTTCCCCGATGCATTCGGCGCTTACTGGCTCCGCGTGGTGAGCGGCGGTGACGCCACTGCAACGGCTATATTCCGCTACGAATAGCGCGCCACTTCCCCTACGACTCCGCGCCGAGCGACTCCCACTTTGCGGTGAGGCGCGCGAGTTCCTGCTGCACGTCCAGGAGGTCGCGATTGAGCTGCATGGCCGCGCCGCCGGGCGCATACGTTTCGGGCTTTTCGAGTTCGGCTGTCAGCGACTGTTGGCGCGATTCGAGGCTGAGAATGTGCATCTCGAGTTGCTCGATCTTTTTCGCCCTGTCGCGCACCGTCTTCGCCTCGGCTTTGCGCTGCTCGGCTTCGAGCCGGCGCGCTTCCTTCGCCTCGCGTAGTCCGGGCCCGCTGCGCTGTGCCTCGGCTGGTTGTTCGTTGTGCAGCGTAGTGCCGGCCGTGAGCGCGGCGCGCGCGGACGTGGCCTGCGACTTGTCCAGGTAGTACTGATAATCTCCCGCGTAGGGCGTGAGTTTCCCGGCGCTGATGTGCAGCACGGTCTTCGCGATGGCGCGGATGAAATGCACGTCGTGGCTGATGAAGATGAGCGTTCCCTCGTACTGCTCCAGCGCGCCAATCAGCGCGTCGATCGAGCCGACGTCGAGGTGCGTGGTCGGCTCGTCCATGAGGAGGAGGTTCGGCGGATCGAGCAGAAGTTTCACGAGCGCGAGGCGCGATTTTTCTCCACCGCTGAGCACAGCCACGGGCTTGAAGACATCGTCTCCGCGGAAGAGGAACGAGCCGAGCACGGTGCGCGCGGTTTGCTCGGCGACGGGGTTCGGTGAATCGAGCACGCTTTGAAGGACGGTGTGCCGCCCGTTGAGCATCTCGACGCGATGCTGCGCGAAGTAGCCGACCTTGACGTTGTAGCCCACCTCGCGCGTGCCACTCTGCACATCCATCACGCCTCCGAGGAGTTTGAGCAGGGTCGATTTGCCCGCGCCGTTCGGCCCGACGAGCACCGTGCGCTGCCCGCGCTCGGCTTCGAATTCCAACTCGTCGTAAACTTTCAGCGAACCGTAGGCGTGGTTCACGTTCTTCAGCGTGATGACGCGCGATCCGCTGCGGCCCGGCTGCGGGAAGCTGAATTTGATGGAGCGCTGCGCGGAAAGCGGCGCCTCGATCTTTTCCATACGGTCGATCTGCTTGAGTTTGCTTTGCGCCTGCGAGGCTTTGCTGGCCTTGGCCCGGAAGCGATCGGCGAATTCCTGCAGCGCGGCGATTTCCTTCTGTTGGTTCTTGTAGGCGGAAAGCTGCTGCTCCTCGCGTGCCACCTTTTCCCGCACATAATCGTCCCAGTTGCCGCGGTATTTGTGCAGCCGCGAATGGGCGATTTCCACGATGGAATGCACGAGCTGATTCAGGAACTCGCGGTCATGCGAGATCATGAGGATCGCGCCGGGATAATCGCGGAGGTAGTCCTGAAACCAAACGAGGGATTCGAGATCGAGATGGTTCGTCGGCTCGTCGAGGAGGAGCAAATCCGGCTCCATCGCGAGCAGGCGCGCCAGATGCGCCCGCATGATCCAGCCGCCGCTCATCGTCTTCGCCGCGCGATCGAAGTCGCTCTCGCGAAACGCGAGGCCGCTCAGGATCTGTTTCGCCTTCGCCACGATCTGATGGCCATCCAGCTCCGCGAACGTCGCCTGCGCCTCGTGGTATTCCTCCGAGTTCTCGTCCCCGTGCTTCAAGATCGCCTGCGCCTTTGCGATCGCCGGCGAAATGGCGCTCGCCAGCTCGAGCACGGTCTCATCGCCAGCGGGCGCGGTTTCCTGAGGGAGAAAGCCGAACTTCGCCGAGCGTTCGAGCGACACGCGGCCCTCGTCCGGTGTGGCTTCGCCGAGGATGAGCGAGAAGAGCGTGGATTTGCCCGCGCCGTTCGGCCCGACGAGGCCGATTCGTTCGCCGCGATTGACCTGGAGCGACACGTTCTCGAAGAGCGTGCGGCCGCCAAAGGATTTACTGAGTTGAGAGAGCGTAAGCATGGACGAGCGCGGACTCTCGCGAGCGAGCCCCACCCGCGCAAGGGGCAGCTTGGCGAAGCGGCGCGGTCAGCGCGCCACGCCGAAAGCCACCGCTTCGAGCGACGGACCCGGTGGGACGTAGATCCTCTTCCACTCGATGAGGTCGGCGGAGAGGTGAATGTTTCCGCCCCAGGAAAACCCAATGCCCAGCGAACCTTCCCGAGCCCACGCGAGAGAGCAGGGAATGTTCGTTTTCTCTGCGGTCCAGGTGAGGCCGTCGGGCGATGCCCAGGCGAGCTTTCCGCCGCTGATGAGGAAGCGGCTGCCCGTCCACACGATGCGCGAGAAGCCGTCCGTCACGCCGACGTCGTGCCGCTTCCACGTCTGGCCGTCGTGTGAGGATTCGATGAGACCTCCCGCTCCGACGACGACGAAGTGTCCGCTCCCGTAGGCGACGTCGCTGGCCGGCGCGGTGTGGTGATCGGTTTTGGCGAAGGTCACGCCATCCGTGGTCGAGGCGCGCCAACTCACGCGCTGCTTTTCCTCCCAAAGATCGACGTCGCCGATGATGACGAACATCTTCCCGGCCTCGGTGTCGCCAAACGCGCTCCGGCGCGCGTGGACGCTGCCTTTCCAGTCGAGCCGAGCGCCCGGCGTGAAGGTCTCGCCATCGGAGGACGAGAGGAGTTCGGCATCGTGCCCGGCGACGAACCGGCCGTCGCCGAAGGCGATCGTGGCGACGCGGCCTTTGACCTGCGGCAACTCTTTCCAAGTCACGCCGTCGGTCGTCGCGAGCAGATGCCCGATCTTTGCGCCGCCGCCGACCGCGACGAATTTACCAGCGCCGAAAGCGATATTGAAAAGCGCGTTGTCGTCGTCCTTCGCCTCGTCGCTCCAGCGCTGGTCGTTATCCCAGTTTGTGCCGTCGGGCGATGACATGCGCCGTCCGCCGTAGCCGACCGCGACGAACATTCCCGCTGAATTTTCAGCGCAGGCCGGGAGGACGGTGAGCGCAGCGAGGAGGGTGCCGAGAACGAGGCGGATCATGGGAAAATGCGGACCGCACCTCGGAGCCGGGGGACGATGGGTCCCGGTCTTACCAGGGGGTGAGTTCTTCGCGACGCGAAGCGAGCGAGGTCGCGCGAGCGCCCATGCGGCGGCTGACGCAGAGGAGGAAGGCGGCGGTAAAGATGACGTCGCTAGCGAGGGTGTTGCGGAAAAACTCGAGGGTCGTGGGCGTGTGGATGCGGTCGCCGACGGTCATCGCTTGCGCCCAGCCTGCGGCGGTTTTGGGATAGATCGGATCAGCGATCCACGCGGCGGTGTTGGTGATGAGGAAAAAGAATGCGGAGCCCGCGATGCTTGTGGCAAGCGTGCGCGCGGGTGTGGCGTTCGTGCGGAGCATCCAGCCGAAGCCGACGATCAAGCCGAGCGCGAAGTATTGCGGGAGCATCGCCCAATTGATCAAACCGATCCCGTAGTGGGCGTTGAGAATCAGATCCGAGACCAAGAGCGCGAGGAGCGGAACCGCGATGGCGATCCGGCGTGGAAAATAAATCGCACCGCAGAGGGCGATCGCCGCCATTGGGGAAAAGTTATGGAACCACTGTCCTTCCTCGGTACCCGCGACGCCCAGGACGACGCGGTAGAGAATGACGACAAACACAAGCAGAGCAGCAACGATCATGGCGAGAACGTGGATACGAACCGGCGGGCGATCAATGGCGAAATGATTCGGCCCGGCTGGCCGGGGTGGTGGAAAATTTGTGCTTGCCGCCGCGGGGCGCGCGCCTAGCTTCCGCGCCAGTTCTTTGCGAGCCACAAGTAAGCGAAACGTTGGAAGGAATTCCGTTAGATTCGGAAGCAGTTGCGCTGCTGTAACTGGATACGACTTCCCAGAGCCAATCTCCCGGACCGATGCGTCGGTCGGGGAGGTGAAGGCGGGAAGAAGGTGTGTGCGACCGGGAATCCGGAAGCGCCGCAAGCCAGAAGCCAGAATATTTCCACCGTTCGCTCTCATTCGTCCGCCGGACCAGCCGGCGGATGCAAAACTTCTTCGCAAAAAAGAAGAATGAGGGATCAGCCGATCTCGCCTCGCCGGTTTCACGCCGGTGAGTCGTGCTCTGGTCTCTCTCAACCCAACCCATAGAGACCAACATGAAAGAAACCTGTCGCTTCCTTTGCGGAGCCATCGCCATCGCACTACTCGCCAGTGCGCAATCCCTCCACGCCGCGTGGACTTCCAATTCGCTGCCCGTCCTGTCGATGGACTTCGGCTCATACCGGCTCGGCCAGATGGCCGATGGTCGCCTCGTTTATGGGACCAACGACGACCTCGACCGCCAGAGCTCGTTTGGCGGTGCGTTCGTGCTCGATGATTATTCGGCGACGATCCCGCCGTTTACGTGGGATCCCTCGTCGGTTGCGATTTATAACGATACCCTCGGCGCGATCGGTGCGGGCACATTTGGTCCGAGCGAGATTTACATTTTTAACCCTACGAATCTTGGGACCGCGTTCACCGCGATCCCCGGTCTCACGCTTCAGAATTACAGCCTCGTGTTCCGCGACTCGACGAGCCTCTACGTCGGCGGGAATAACGGCACCAACGACCGCCACGCCATCAGCTACGTGACGCTCGCGGGTGCGCAAAAGGTGATCATCGACGACATCTCGCTCTACAGCGCGGACTTTGCGATCGACATCGGCGGGAACCTTTACGTCTCCGACAACGACGACCGGAAACTTTACAAATTCAGCGTCCAGCAACTGAACGCGGCGATCGCCGGAGCACCGCTGAGCATTGCCGATGGTCTCTACCTTACGACCACGGCCAAGAACGGTTCACTCGCGGTGGATGGGTTCGGGCGAATTTGGTCGGCGGGTTATCAGACGAACGGGATCGACGTCTTCGATCCGGCTGATGGCGGCACCAAATCCTTCGTCCCGGCGCTCGCCAACAAGAACTACGTTGTCGATACGTTTTCCGTCGGCGGTGAAAGTTACGTCGCTTACGTGAATGCGAGCGGCGCGTTTGCGGGAGCGGCACTCACGTATGGCTATCAGCGCGCGGCCGATCTCGTTCCTGAACCCGGAAGCGTGCTGCTGTTCGTCTCGGGAGTGGCGGGACTCGCATTGCGCCGCCGTCGGCGTTGATCGAAGCTGAACCCATGAATCCGTTGCGGATCTTATGCTGCCTTTGCGCGCTCGCCGTTGCGCGTGCGGAGGCGGGGCCGTTTGCCCATGCCGCGGGTCAGGCGGACTCGACGGCGATTTATTACACCGATCCGGGTTTTCTCGGGTGGGCGACCGGGTTCGAGAATTTCCTTCGCGGTCCGGTGGATATTTCCGATTCACTCAGCCCGCTCGCGAGCTTTGGCACCGGCGCCTCGGCGATGGGGATCGCAAACGCGCGTCTCTCCAACGGCGCGGTCTCGCAGGCTTCCGCGTCGGTCGTGAGTCTCGGCGACGGAGGCTCCATCACACTCGTGTTTTCCGATCCCATCACGGACGGAACGGGCCCGGACTTCGCGGTTTTTGAGAACTCGTTCAACGACACCTTCCTCGAACTCGCGTTTGTCGAAGTCAGCTCGGATGGCGTGTTCTTCACGCGATTCCCGACGATTTCCTACACGCAGACGACCACTCAGATCGACCAGATGAACCCGCCTTTCGACGCGATTGACCCGTCGGACATCGATGGGTTCGCCGGAAAATATCGCGTCGGTTATGGGACGCCGTTCGATCTCGCCGTGCTCGCGGGTCGCCCCAATCTCGACATTTACCGCATCACGCACGTGCGGATTCGGGATGTCATTGGATCGCTCGATTCGCGCTTCGCGCAATACGACGACGACTTCATGGGGCCGCACATCGTGAACGATCCATGGACCACACCCTTCCCGAGCAGCGGCTTCGATCTCGACGCCGTCGGAGTGCGCCACTTCGCGGTCCCTGAACCCGCTGTAGGCGTGCTTTTCGCGGCCGGGCTTGTGGGCTGGCTCGGGGGAAGGCGACGGATGAGGTTATGAATCGCCGCGGCTTTACGCTCATCGAGTTGATCGTGACGGTCGCGATCATCGGTGTGCTGGCCGCGCTCGTGCTCGGGTCGGTGTCGCTCGTTCAGCAGCGGGGCGACGCCGCGCAGTGCAGCGCGAATCTCCGCGGCCTCGCCGCGGCGAATCTGGCTTATGCGGCGGAGAACGCCGGGCGTTACGTGTTTGCGCAGGATGTCAGCAACACGGTCCGCTGGCACGGTGAGCGCGAGGACAGCGATGGAAAATTCGATCCTCAAAAGGGGCCGCTTGCTCCCTATCTCGGCGCCGACGGTCGCGTGAAGGTTTGCCCCACGCTGAGGCGTGCTCCGGTCGCCGAGGCGAGCTTCAATGAGGAAGGCGCTGGCGGCTACGGCTACAACGCGGCTTACATCGGTGGGGTGCCCGGTGACGCTTTCACGCCCGAGCGATTTCCGAATGTCGCGCGGCCGGGAAGCACGGTGATGTTCACCGACACAGCGCTGCCGAACGCGAAAGGCGTGCAGGAGTACCCGTTTTCCGAGCCGTGGCAATGGACCGATTACGCCGGGCGGCTGCGCGGGGCACTCACGCCGAGCGTCCACTTTCGCCATGCGGGGCGTGCGAATGTCGCATGGTGCGACGGTCACGTCACGGCGGAGGAGCCGACCCGACTTGGTGGGACCAATCGATACGGCGGCAGTGGCGCAAAATGGCTCGTCGGTTGGTTCGGCCCGGAAGACGATAACGGTTATTGGAATCCCCGCCGCACGCCTGTGCAATGACCGCGCTTTTTCGCGTGTCACCGCCTCCTCCCGTCGGTAGGTAGCGCCTGTCATGCACGCACTTTCCCGCGCCATCGGCGACGCCGTCGCCACGATTGAAAACCTCGCCCAATTCCAACCGGCGGTCGACCGTGCGGTCGGGATCATCGGCGCTGCGCTCACGGGAGGGCAAAAATTGCTGGTCGCGGGCAATGGCGGGAGCGCCGCGGATGGAGCGGATTTCGCGACCGAGTTCGCGTGCCGATTCAGCGCCGACCGCCGTCCATTCCCAGCGATCAATCTTGCCGCGTGCGGCAGCCTCATCACGGCCACGGGGAACGACTACGGTTTCGAGGAAGTTTTCGCCCGGGGCGTGCGTGCCTTTGGCGCGGCGGAGGACGTCTTCGTCGGCATCACGACGAGCGGCAACTCACCGAACATCCTGGCGGCCTTGCATGCGGCTCGCGAGGGCGGATTGCGAACGATCGCGCTGCTCGGGCGTGATGGCGGCGCGGCGCGGGGTTTGGCGGAGATTGAGTTCATCGTCCCGAGCGCGATCACGGCGCGGATTCAGGAGGCGCATAAATTCCTCCTGCACGTGATCTGCGAGATGCTCGACGAAGCCTGGCTGCTGAAGGCCTAGCCGTTTAGTTTTTCGCGGCGCCGCCGACCTTTTCGCGCAGGCCTGGCTCGCTGAAGGACTCGGCGAGCAATTTTTCTCCTTCGAAGACCTGCACGCCAAACCCCGTCAGCTTTTCGCCCGAAGCTGGCACTTTCTTGCCGAGGCTCATCCCGGCGTTTTTGTGGTTCTGATTTTTTCCACCGGCGCGCACTTCCGTGAAATGTTCCTCCGTGAACGTCGCGCGTGCGCTCGGTGTCTCGACGATCGTGCTCCCGTGCGCTTTCACGGCCGCCGGCATCGCGCCTTTGTTCACGACCGATGACTCGTCGGCCTTCACTCTCCGTCCGAAAAACCAATACTTCACGTTTAGCTTCGCGAGGTCATCGACCGAGGAGTTTGCGAGGAAGATCTTCAGGGATTTCTCCTGTTTCGTCGTGAACTTCCCCGGGTCGTTCTTCGAGATCTGTTCGACGCGAAGACTGACGGGACCGACTTCGGCATTCGCGAGTACGGGGGTCGCGCAAAGCGCGGCGATGGCGAGGAGATGGAGTTTCATGCAACGGATTCTACCCCCGATTCCGCCAGCCGTTAGCGCATTTTCGGTGTCCTTCCGCATTGACCCGCGTGCGCTGCGTGCCTTCACTCCGGCCCGTGCTTCCGGCCTACTACTTGTATCTCTTTGAGTCTTTCGCGTTCGTGCTTGGGGCCGCCATCGGCTCTTTCCTGAATGTCTGCATTTACCGTATGCCGCGCGATCTTTCGGTGAATCAGCCTCGCCGCTCCTTTTGCCCGAACTGCAAATACCAAATTCCATTTTGGAATAATATCCCCCTCGTTTCGTGGCTTTCGCTGCGCGGAAAATGCGCGAACTGCCGCAAGCCGATCCCGTTTCGGTACTTTGGCGTCGAACTGCTCACCGGCCTGCTCTTCCTCGCCGTCTGGGTCCATGCCATGGAAGTAGATCCGTGGCTTGCCGTTCCGTATTTTGTCCTGGTCAGCGGGTTTGTCGTCGCGACGTTTATCGACTTCGAGTTTTTCATCATCCCGGATGAAATAACGTGGGGCGGCGTTGGCGTGGGCACGGTGCTTTCGGTCATCTTCCCTCAGCTCATGGGCGTGGATGGGCGAATTGAAGCTGCGATGTGGTCGCTCATCGGCGCGGCTTCCGGTTATTTCCTGCTTTGGGGTGTGGTCGAGATGGGAAAGAAGATGTTTGGCAAAAAGCGAATCGCCTACGAAAAGCCGACCGCGTTCTCGTGGACCCGGCATGGCGAGGATGCCGAGCTGATCGTCGGCGACGAAAAACAGCTCTGGAGCGAATTTTTCGCGCGTAACAGCGATCGTCTGTTCATGAAGTGCACCGCTGCGGAGATCGCGGGCGAGCGGTTCGCGGAGGCGACGCTGGAGTTCAATTTCGACCGGCTCAAAATCGGCGACAAGACCTGGATGCTCGAAAAGCTAGATACGTTCACCGGCAGCGTGACGGAGATCACGATTCCGCGCGAAGCGATGGGCTTTGGCGATGTGAAGTTCATTGCAGCCATCGGCGCCTTCCTGGGCTGGAAAGCCGTCCTATTCACCGTCATGTCGGCCTCGTGTGTCGGCGCCGTCATCGGCGTGTTCGCCATCGTGCTCGGGCGGCGGGAGTGGTCGGCAAAAATCCCGTTCGGCCCCTATCTGGCCCTTGGTGCGCTGCTCTGGATTTTTGGCGGCCCGCAGCTCGTGGCGTGGTATCTCGCCTTGGCGCAACCGGCGATCTGACGCGGCGGGTTACGCGGCGCTTTCGAGCCAGCCGCAGTATTCCTTTCGAGTCGCAGCCCCGATTTCGAGGAGGCGGTTTTGAATGTCGTCGAGGTATTCGTGGAGGCCGCCCTTGAGGATTTCGCCGATGCTTGCGTAACGGAGATCGGAGCAGAGGCGGCCGGAAAGGCGCTCGGCCTCCGTGCCGAAATGGGCGCGATCGCAACCTGAGATGCGATGGAGCGAGCGGTCGAGGCTTTCCACGCCGAAGCGGATCGAGCGGGGAAAATCTTCGTGGAGAAGGATGAAACCCGCGACGGTGCCCGGGGTCACCTGTCCGGTGTGGATTTTGCGGTAGGCTTCGAAGGCGCTGCAGGACTTGAGGACCGCCTGCCACTGGACCGTATCCACGTTTCCACCGACGCGCTCTTCGCTCGGGAGGAGGATGTGGTATTTGAGGTCGAGAATGCGCGAGCCGTTGTCGGCGCGCTCGATGTATTTGCCGACTTGGAGAAAGTTCCAGCCTTCACCGTGGGTGAGCGTGGCGTTGGTCGTGCCGTGGAACTGGTGGGAGAAGTCGACGACCTGGCGGTAGAAGTCGATGGCGCTGGCGGCGAAAAGTTGGCGGGCGGCGGCGGAGTTGATCCAGAGGTAGAGGCCGTTGATGCGCTCCCACATTTCGCTGGAGATGTATTCGCGGACGGTGCGGGCATTTTCCCGCGCACACGCGACGCTGGAGGAGATGGAGTTTGGGTTCTCCTTGGCGAAGGTAACGAACTCGCAGACCGAATCCGCCGTGGTGACGGCATAGAGGGAAGCGAAAAGCTTGAGATCTTCGAGAGTGGCCACGATGGGCTGCCACGCGCGTGCTTCGGCGTCGGGCCCATTGTGTTCGGAGTCGAGGGTGACCTGGAGGTTGACGTCCAGGATGCGAGCGGTGTTTTCGGCGCGTTCGATATAGCGGGCGAGCCAGTAAAGAGAGTCGGCGACACGGCTAAGCATGGGCGGATGAAACGATTGGTGTTGAGTGCGTGAAATGGTCGGGGATCAGCCGGCGGTATCTTCGTCATCGACGACCCAGGTGTCCTTGCTGCCGCCGCCCTGCGAGGAGTTGACGACAAGCGAGCCTTTGCGAAGGGCGACCCGGGTGAGACCTCCGGGAATAATGGAGATTTTCTCGCCGTAGAGGATGTAAGGGCGCAGGTCGATGTGGCGGCCTTCAACTTTGCCATCGCAAAAGCTGGGGCTGCGAGAGAGCGAGATGACGGGTTGGGCGACGTAGTTGCGCGGGTCTGCGATGATGGCCTGCCGGAACTTTTCGTGCTCGGCCGCCGTCGCGTGCGGGCCGATGAGCATCCCATAGCCACCGCTTTCGTTGGCACTTTTGATGACGAGATCGGGGATGTGGCCGAGGACGTATTTGCGGTCCTCTTCGAACATGGTGAGGAAGGTGGGCACGTTCTGAAGGATGGGCTCCTGATCGAGGTAAAATTTGATCATCTTCGGCACGAAGTAATACATGACCTTGTCGTCGGCGACGCCCGTGCCGACTGCGTTGGCGAGGTTCACGTTGCCTTTGCGATAGGCCTCGATGAGGCCGGGGACACCGAGTACGGAGTCTTTGCGGAAGACGGTCGGATCGAGAAAATCGTCGTCGATCCGGCGGTAGATGACGTCGACGCGTTTGAGCCCTTTGGTGGTTTTCATCCAGACGACGTCGTCCCGGACGACGAGATCCTGGCCGACCACGATTTCGATGCCCATGAGGCGGGCGAGGAAGCTGTGCTCGAAGTAAGCCGAGTTGTAGATGCCGGGAGTGAGCAGGACGACGGTGGGCTCGTCAGGCGTGGGGCAATTCTCCGGCGCGACGTGGCGGAGGAGATTGAGGAGTTCCTGCCCGTAGTGCCCGACCGGACGGACGGTGTGATTTCCAAAAAGGCGGGGAAAAACCCGCTTCATTACCTCGCGATTTTCGAGGACGTAGCTGACGCCGCTCGGACAGCGGCCGTTGTCCTCGAGCACCAGGTAGTTGCCGTCGGCATCACGGATGAGGTCGCTTCCGCAGATGTGGATGTAGATGTCCTTCGGCACGTCGAAGCCCATGAATTCGGGCCGGAAATGCTTCGCCGTTTGGACGACTTCGGCGGGGACGATGCCCTCCTTCACGATTCGCTGTTCGTGATATAGGTCGTGGAGAAAGAGATTCAGGGCGGTGATCCGCTGGATCAGTCCGGCTTCGACGTGCTCCCACTCATGCCGTGGGATGATGCGCGGGAGAAGGTCGAACGGGAAAATGCGCTCGGTGCCCTGGTTGTCGTTATAGACGGTGAAAGTGACGCCCTGATTGAGGAACGTTTGGGAAGCGAGTAGTTGCTTTCGATCAAACTCGCCGTCGCCCATTTCCTCGAAGCGCGCCAGGAGCTTTCGGTAGTGCGGACGGACGATGCCGGGGGACGCGAACATCTCATCGTAGTACGGACCGGTGTCGTAGTTATCGAAGAGGCTTTCCATAGAAACTGTGGAACTCGATCATTCGGCGGGAATCGCCGTTTCGAAGGCGCATGGCGCGCGAGTCGACCCAAACTTTGGATAGATGAATTTGCTCGCGGGCGCGCTCTCTTTCGAGACGCCGTAGCCGAGCGAGATGCCGCTCTGCGCGAGGTGTGTGAGCGAGGCGTGCAGGAGTGCCGTGCCGAAGCCGCGATTGCGGTATTCGATGAGGACGCAGGGACCGGAGAGGAGGTGCGAATCCGCCTCCACCTCAGTCGTAAGTCCTGACGCACAAATGATCCGCTGCCCGTGGAGGATGACGAGGGCCGGCACGCTTTCTCGCTCAAAAGACAGCCGCAACTGCATCTGAAGCCGATCGCGAAAAGTGGAGTAATTATCCCCCCAATCGCTGTCTAGGGAGAAGGCGCTGGCGATGACCTTGTGCACGATGGGCTCTTCTTCGCGTGACGCGGCGCGCAGCGTGTAACGCTTGTCGAGAGCGTTAGCCAGCGGCGGAAGTTTTCCAAGATCCCAAGTGAAGCGCGTCCAGCGCACCAGTTTCATTGCGACCGAGTGTAAGGGGCGCGCGTGCCTTGGCAATCGCGAAGCGCGCCAACCCTAGGCAAATTCCGTCGGCTTTTCCGCATCGTGAAATGGAGCGTAGAATTCGCGGTGATGCTCCACCGTCCGTCGGAGGATGGGCCGGAGATTGACGACATCGGAAAGCCCGACGACGAGATCAACGCTGAAGGCGAAGGCTTGCATTTCGTTTCCGGTGGAAAAATCCGAGCCGACAAGAACGACGATTTGGTGCCGGCGCTGGCCGGGTGGGACGCGGGTCGCGCCGAGAAACACGGGGTTTTCCTCGATGAGGGTCGCATTGAAATGCGCGGAAACGATAATGACGTCGTAAACGTGCGCGCGCATCTTCAGGAGCATATCCTCCGCCGAGAGCCCCGTGTGGATCTTGTAATGCAGCTCATAGAGCTGCTCGACGACGATGCGCTGCACCTCGGGCACATCGAGGCAGATCAGCGCGGTTTGATCGCCAACTTCAATGATGTCGATGCGACCTGCGGAATCGATCGGCGTAATCATTTGGCGTTCAGCCGGAGTCCGGCATGGGTTGAGAGAGTCGGGGCGGTGTCGTCGAGGTCGAGTTTGAAGCCGCTCGGTTTTTCCTCGGTGAGACCGCGCTGTTTGTTCACGTTGTCGAGGTAGCGAGTCATGCGTGATTTGTTGGTCGCGTAAAGATCGGCCGTTTCTGCGTCGATGATGCCCGCCTCGTAAGCGCGGCTCAGGGATTGGTCGAAGGTCGTCCAGCCGAACGCGGCGTTGGCTTCGACGATGTCGTAAAATGTGCGCGATTCACTTTCGCCGAGAGCGACCACCTCGCGGACGCGAAGGTTCGATCCCATGATCTCGTTGATGAGCGCGCGTCCGCCGTCGATCCGAGGCGTCAACCGCTGACTAACGACCCAACGGAGGGTGTCGGCTAGGCGGAGACGCAATTGCGCCTCCTCTTCCCGGTGGAAAAGGCCGAGGATGCGGTTGATGGACTGGCCGGCATTGATCGTGTGGATCGTCGAGAGGACGAGATGGCCCGTCTCGGCGGCGGTGAGGGCGATCTCGACTGTCTCGCGATCCCGCATTTCGCCGACGAGGATGACTTTCGGCGCCTGCCGGAGAGCGGAGCGCAAGCCGCTCGGGAAGGTCATGAAATCGGTGCCGAGTTCGCGCTGGTTGAAGGTGGCGCGCTTGTGCTGGTGGACGAATTCGATCGGGTCCTCGAGCGTGACGACATGGACGGCGCACTGCGAATTAATCTCGTCCAGCATGGCCGAGAGGGTCGTCGTTTTACCACTGCCAGTGGCGCCGGTGACAAGGATCAGCCCGTTTCGTTCCCGGCACATGTCGTGAAAGATGGGATGCAAACCGAGCGAGGCGATGGATGGCATCTCGGTCTGCATTTTGCGCATCACGATCGCGAAGTGGCCGCGTTGCTTGAAGATGTTCACCCGAAAGCGGGCGCGGTCGTCGAGGCTGTAGCTACAGTCGCATGCGCCGCGTTGAATCAAATCGCGAAGCAGGCGTCGGTCGGCGCCGATGATGTTGAGCGCGACTTGCTCGGTTTGAAACGGAGTCAACGCCGAGAGGACCGGTTCGATCGGCGCGGTCTTCAACTCACCAAAGGCCTCCACTTGGAAGGGGCGCCCTACGGTGAAGTTGAGGTCGGAAATTCCGTCATGCGTTTCGAGCATGTCGGCGAGGATGGAATCGAGTTCGGTGCGACGCATGGCGGATCAGTCTTCGAAATCGTCGGGTGGGTTTTTCAGGAAGACGCGGAATTTTTTCTTATCGATCGCTTTTTCGTAAGCCTCTTCGGGCGCGATGATCGCCTTCCGAAGCAAGTCCATGATCGCGTCATCGAGGGGCTGGTTTCCCTTCTTTTTGCCTACCTGCATCATGCCCGGGATCTGGTGCGTCTTTCCTTCGCGGATGAGGTTCGCGATCGGCGTGTCGACGACGAGCACCTCGAGCGCGGCACAGCGCCCGGGCTTGTCGATGCGCCGGAAAAGGTTTTGCGCGACGACTCCCTTCAGCGATTCGGAAAGCCCCGCCTTGACCTGATTCTGCTGGCTCGCCGGGAAGACGTCGATCACGCGGTCGATCGTCTTTGGCGCGCTCGGCGTGTGGAGCGTGCCGAAGACGAGGTGGCCCGTCGCCGCTGCGGTGAGCGCGAGTTCGATCGTCTCCAAGTCACGCATTTCGCCCACGAGAATGATGTCCGGATCCTCGCGCAACGCGCCGCGAAGTGCGGAGGCGAAAGATTTTGTGTGCACGCCTACCTCGCGGTGGTTGACGAGCGACTGCTGGCTTCGATGGACAAACTCGATCGGGTCTTCCACCGTGATGATGTGATCTTTCCGGTGGAGGTTCGCCCAGTCGACCATCGCGGCGAGTGTGGTTGATTTGCCGGAGCCGGTCGGACCGGTGACGAGCACGAGGCCCTTTTTCAAGAGCGAGAATTTTTTCAGCACCGGCGGAAGCCCGAGATCATCGGCGGTGAGGACCTTGCTCGGGATGAGACGGAATACGGCCGAGATGCCATTCTTTTGATTGAAGAAGTTGGCGCGGTAACGCGCGAAGCCGGGAAATTCATAGCCGAAATCCACGTCGCCAGTTTCTTCGAAGACTTTGATTTTTGTCTCGGGGGCGATCTCGTAGACGAGCGTCTTGAGGTCATCGCCCTCGAGAGCGGGCATGTCGACGCGGACGAGTTCGCCGTGGATGCGGAGCATCGGAGGGTTGCCGGTGGAGAGGTGAAGGTCAGAAGCGTTCTGCTCCTTCATGAACTTGAAAAACGAATCAATACGGGCCATGCGGCTTTGAGAAAGCTAGCGCAATGCCACGAGCCCGCCCGACCTTCGCGGACGCGCGATTAAAGCACGCGGCGCTCGCCCGTCCGTTCGGCCTGGAGCGCGTCGAGCGTGCTGCGAATCTGCGTGAGCAGCTTCTGCTGCGTGTACGGTTTCGG
>JAYTDO010000265.1:0-22560 GCA_043735935.1 Chthoniobacteraceae bacterium | reverse complement strand
ATTACGACTATGTCGAACTTCGCAATATCGGTGCGACGCCGTTGCAACTCGGCGGAGTGGCCTTTGTCAAAGGCATCGACTTCGTGTTTCCGGCGATGGTGCTGAATGCCGGGCAAAACACGCTCGTGGTCGCGAAGCTGTCCGCGTTTCGGAACCGGTATGGCAGCGCGCCGAATGTCGCGGGCGTCTACAGCGGCAAGTTGGACAACGGTGGCGAAACCGTCGCGATCCAGTTGCCCCCGCCGTTCGATGCAAACGTGCTCACGTTCGGCTACAACGACACTTGGTATACCGCGACGGATGGCCACGGTCCGTCGCTCGTGGTGATCAGTCCCACCACAGCGAAGGCGGGGCTTTACGGCGACAAGGACACATGGCGCGCGAGTAGTGCGAACGGAGGTGATCCTGATGGCGTCGGTGCGAATGCCAGCACATACGCGGGTTGGAGTGCGCTTCACGCGATCGCCGCGGTCAGCGATGACATCGACTTGGATGGCATCCCTGCGTTGATCGAGTTCTCCCTCGGCATGAGCAACGAGGACGGCAACGGAACCCACGGGCGCGCGGGTGCGCCGGTCGCAGGTGTGGCTGGCGATGGCCGCGCTCAGCTCACCTTCTTCGTCCCGGAGAACGCGGTGGCGGCGCAATCGCACGGCTTTGCGGACGTGACCTACCGCGTCCAGGCAGCGGGTGCCCTTGGCACTTGGACGACGATCGCGACCAAGGATTTTGGAAACGTGTGGACGGGCGCCGGGTCGGTGAGTGTCGGTGCTGCGAGCGGCGGGTTCGTCCCCGTGACGGTGACCGATTTCGCGTTTGCCGCGACTCAGCGATTCCTGCGGCTGCAATTAACGTGGATTCCTTGATCCGCGCCGGGAGCTTTTAGCTTTACCGGGATGTGAGGAGATGAATCCATGCACGGCATGGAATGGATTACCGACCCGCAAATCTGGATCAGTCTCGTCACATTAACTGTGCTCGAGATCGTTCTAGGCATCGACAACATCATCTTCATCTCGATCCTCGCCGGCAAACTGCCGACCGAGCAACAGGGCCGCGCACGCACGACCGGACTCTTGCTGGCACTGGTCACAAGAATCCTGCTGCTGTGCTCCATCTTTTGGCTGACCAAGCTGATCAAGCCACTCTTCGAGATTTTTCATCACGGAGTATCCGGAAAGGATCTGGTGATGCTGGCCGGCGGCATTTTCCTGATTTGGAAAAGCGTCCACGAGATACACGGAAGCCTGGAGGGAGAGGAACACGCGTCATCCGGAGGCAAGGCTCAGAAATTCTCCGGCGTCATCATGCAGATCGTGGTCATCGACATCGTGTTTTCGCTCGATAGCGTCATTACCGCCGTCGGTCTTGCGAAACAGATCGGCGTCATGGTGGCCGCCGTCGTGCTCGCCATGGTGGTCATGCTGCTGGCTTCCGGGGCGATTAGCGGTTTCGTGAATCGGCATCCTACGATCAAGATGCTCGCGCTCTCGTTCCTGCTGCTGGTCGGCGTCGTGCTGATTGCGGACGGTTGCGGGCAGCACGTGGAGAAGGGGTATATCTATTTCGCCATGGCCTTCTCGTTCGCGGTTGAAATGATGAACATCAAGATGCGGAAGAAGCGGACGAAAGCGGTGGAATTGCGGTCGCCCCTTTGAAGTGAGAATGCGCAGCGGCCCCGCCGGAGATTTCCCAGCGGGGCCGCGCGAATGCCTCGGTGCTTCAGTCTGGAAGGTCGGCGGCTACCAAAACCGCTTGCGGACGCTGGCGTAAATGAAGCGGCCAGTCGGGTCGGCGGTCTGCGTGTCGTAACCTTCCTCGATGTTCGCGAACGGCGGATCGACATCGCCGACGTTCAGGCATCCCACGGTGATCTTGGTGCCGTTGAGCCATTTCTTCCAACCGCTCAGTGAACCCGGCACCACTTCCTTCAACGACTTGCCGCCCTTGTCCTTGGAGTAGTTTGGAAGCGATTCGGGCTCGAAGTTGAATTCGTAGGACGCTTGCAGGTCAACCGTCGTCCAACTGCCGACCTTTCGGATCGGGTCGGAATCGCTGTACTGCAGATCGTCATATGAATCGGTGTAGTTGACCGTGATGCCCGCCTCGAATCCTTTGTTCGAGTAGAAGAGGCTGTTGATCATCTTGAATTCAGGAATCGAAAACGTGTCCACGAATTCCTCGTTTGGGCCGCCGGGGATGATGACCTGCTCGAAGCTGTTGATGAACGCGAACGTGCTCTGGAACGTGAACGTCCCCGCCTTGGTCTCGAGCTTGTAGTTGAGGTCGAGATCCACGCCATCGGTCACGACCGTGCCGAGATTGCGGAACGTCGCATTGATGTTCGTGATCTCGTTGTTGGCGTCGTAGGTCACGTCGCCCGGGTTGTTGTTGACGATGTACTGCGCGCTCGGCGTGCTGATCAGATTCCGTTGTTCGATCCGGTAGAAGTCGACCGCGATCGACAGATTAGGAACGAACGGGGGATCGACCACGAACCCGAGGAAGTAGCCGTAGGAAGTCTCGGGTTGGAGGTTTGGATTACCGCCCGAGGTGATCGGGTAGTCCGTCGTCCGTCCGGTTCGGGGATTTGTCACCGTGTCGAACGAACTGACTGTGCCCGTGAAGAGTTGAGGCAGCGAAGGGGCCCGGAAACCTTCGGAGTAGGCGCCCCGGAATAACACGCTGTCGAGGGGCTTCCATTTAAAGCCGAACTTCGGCTTCGTGGTGTCGCCGAAATCGCTGTAATCGTCGAGGCGCTGTGCGATGGAGAATTCCAGAGCCCGGACGAGCGGCACGTTCCATTTCTTGCTCGTGACGGGAATCGACACCTCGTAGAAAAGGCTCCGAACGTCCCGGTCTCCACTGGAGCCCGCGCCGCCCTGACCAACGACGATCCCGGCCGGAAGGCTGAATTTCTGTTGGAGCGCCTCTTCGCGGTACTCACCGCCGAGGGCCAGTTGCACCGGGCCTGCCGGCAGGTCGAAGAGTTCGCCACTGGCCTTGAAATCCTCGCTGTAGATATACGCGATGCCGTCGTTTCGCGGTCGGATGACGAGGCTCTTGATGGTCGCGGGATTATTGATCCCAAAGCCGTCGCCGAAAACATTCAGCGCGGTTTTCGGATTGGTGTCGTTCAACGCGGCCTGGGTCTTCGGGACCGACAGGTAGCCGGAATAATTGTAATCAACGATGTTACTTTCCGTGTACAGGAACGCCACTTCCGCGCTCCAGTTCTTGGGCAGATCCTTGACCTTAAAGCCGCCGAGATAGCGGTAACTGTCGAGATCGATCCGGTTCCTTCGTCCACCGGCTTCGACGCCGCGCCAGAGGAATTGCACGTCCTCCCCGAACGGGTTGTAAGGGTTCGTCGCCGGCACGATGAGGCCGTCGCCGGCGCTGTCCGGCGGGGTGGGCGCCACGCGAGTGACCGTCTTGACGGATTGGTATCCGGCTTCGCCGAAGAACTCGATGTGCGGAGTGATGTTGTAACCGAACGTCGTCAGCCCGCCCCAGCGCTCCGTCTCCGAGATGAGTTCGGAGTAGGCGTTAAAGTTGAACCGGTTCGTGAAGTTCCCGTCGGGCAAAGTTCCATTCACGAAATACTTGTTTGGATCGAAGCCGGGAGCGTTGGTCCGTCCATTGCCGCCCGTCGGCACCCCGACCACGCCGTCCGCGAACATGTTGTTTCCCGAAAAGAAAATCGTCCCGGGATTGCTGCGCACGCTGCGAAGATCGAAGCCCCCACGATCACGATGGTCGGCTGACGCGGAGAAATCGCGGTCGATGTCGGCGAGCGGATTCCGGTGGTAGTAGTTCGCGTTCACCATGATGTGGAAACGCTCATTGGCGAAGCCGCTGGTGATGCTCTCGCGCAATTCGCCCGCATCCCGCTTGGTCGTATTTCCGTAATAAGTCTCCACCTGGCCACCGGTGTAGTTCGTCTTCAGGATGACGTTGATGACCCCGGCGATGGCGTCCGAACCGTACACGGCCGAAGCGCCTTCTTTCAAAATCTCGATGCGGTCGATCGCCTCGATCGGGATGCTGTTCAGATCGACAAATGAATCGGTGCCTTCCTGCGAGAAGGGGAACGGGGCGATGCGTCGCCCATTGAGAAGCACGAGCGTTGCGGTGACGCCGAGCCCGCGGAGCGAGGCGGCGGCGGCCCCGGGGGAGAACGACAAGCCGGTATTGACGGCGTCGGTGAAGCCCGCGGTGTTCTGCGGGAGGCGCTTGAGCACCTCGGTCACCGTGCGCGCGCCCGACTGCTCGATTTTCTTGCTGTCGAAAATGATTACGGACTGCGGGCCTTCATAGTCACTGCGTTTGATGTTCGATCCCGTGATGACGACGGTCTCGCCGGTGCCGGTATCGTTGGGGGTCGTCGCATCCTGTGCGAGGACGAGCGGGGCGATGGAGCCGGTCAGGGCGAGGATCATTCCGCTGGCGGTAAACTTCCGTTTGAATGGGCTGTTACTCATGGGTGGATCTCCTTGGCTGCGCCCGGCACGGCATAACCCTGCGGGGCATTGGTTTGGTTTGGTTTGGTCGCGGACGTTTCGCGTGGCTCGCCGAGTCACCGCTGGCGTCGCGCCGGAGGATGAGAACGAGCGGGCGGCACCGCAAGCCTCAAATGCTCCAGATTTCGCTCAGCGAATTTGGTAAACCACGGGCACCGTGCGAGTCGCGTTCGGTGGGCCTTTCCAGTTCGCGCGGGCGAAGGTCCGGGTGTTTGCGTCGAGCACGGGATTGATCGGTTTCGTGATGGTGACCTCGATTACGTTCCCCGCCGAGTCGGTCGAAATGCGGACTGATCCTGTCCCCTGGATATGCGAAGCCAGTGCGGCCGGTGGGTAAGGCGGACGCGGAGTCCGCCACCCTTGGTCGCCCACTTTCTGCCCGCCCGGAGTGCCCGTTGTCGCGCCCTGCGTGACGTTTCCGCCGACGACGCCCGCGCGCGGAGTCGGTCCGGTTTTCGCCCCCGGAGGCGCCGGTTGCGATGCGGTCGGTTTCGGCGGTGGGCGTGGTGCGGGGGTTGCCTTTGGTTCAGGTTTGGGTTCGGTAAATTCCGGCTTCTCCATCGGTTCTGGCGTCGGCGGCTCCGGTTCGGGCGGGGGCGGGGGAGGCGGCTCTGGAGCGGGCGGTTCCGGAGCCGGCGGATTTTCCGCGACGACCAATTCCTGCACTTCCTCGCCGAGGGTCACATCCATACCGAGATCGAGCTGGTCCTCCGCCTTTTGCGGCGGTGCGGGCAGGTGGGCTCCCACCCAAATGAGGAAAGTCGCGACGCCGACGTGCACCCCGATCGCGAGGAAGAAGATGACGATGAGCCGCGCGCTTTTCGGCTTCTGATATACGATCGGCGCAGCCATCGAGCCGCTAGGGATTTGGCGCTGCGGGGGCGGGAGTCGCCGCGGGTGGCGTCGTTGTCGCGGGCGGTTCGGGGGCGGGGAGCACCCCGCCGGGTTGAAGTTCGCCGCCCGGTTTGATCGCGAAAGAAACCTTCGTCACGCCCGCCTGGCGGACGCGGTCCAGGACGTCGATCACCATGCCGTGTGTGGCATCGCGATCGGCATTGATGTAGACGCGCAGATCCTTGTTCGCGGCGTAAAGCGGCTTCACCAGCGCGATGATCTGATCGATCGTGATCGGTTGTTTGTCTTTTCCAAAAATGATCTCCCCTCCCGGCGAGACGCTGATCGGCACCAGATCCGGCTTGGTCTCGGGCGTCGCCGTGGCGGCCTGGGGCAGGGCCATTTTCACGCCGGCGAGTTTGATCATGCTCATGCTCACGAGCATGAAACTCGCGAGGAGGAAAAACATGATGTCGATCAGCGGGATGATTTCGATTCGCGCTTTTCGATGCGGAAGCGGTGAGTGCAGTTTCACGCTTTGGAGTCCCCGTTTCTTTTCTTTTCCGCGGCGGCCTTCACCATCACCTCGAGATTCGTCGCCGCCGTTTCGAGTTGAAACGCGAGGAACTGCACTTTGGTCGAGAAGTAGTTGAAAGGGATGAGCGTCGTCATCGCGATCCCGAGGCCGAACGCCGTGGCGATGAGCGCTTCGCCGATGCCCGCGCTGACGATGCTCGGGTCGAGTCCCGCTTCACTCACGGAATCGAATGCGCGCATGATGCCCGTGACGGTCCCGAGCAAGCCGAGCAGTGGGGCCAGCGTGATGATCGTGTCCATCACCGGCAGAAAGCGCCCAGCCCTCTGGATTTCCACCGCCGCCGCGAGTTGCAGTGCGCCCTGCATGCTTTCGTGCTGATGGTTGAGACCCTGCCAGATCACTCGCAGGCGCGGATCGCTCGCGTCTTCGGCTAGCGAACTGGCCTTTACGAGGTCACCTTCCTGGATCGCGTCATAAACGCGGTTCAACGTGGCGGTGCGTTTGCGTGAGCTTTCGCGGGTCCACCAAAAGACCCGTTCCAGAATGACCGTCACCGCGACGAGCGAAACGAGCGTGATCGGGTACATCACCGGCCCGCCTTTGTAGAACAGGTCCAGTGCTGCGTTTCCTGTATTGATCGCGGAGTGTCCCGCGGCACCGAGGATGGAGAGGCCGTGCATCATAAAAGTCCCGAGCATATAACCTGAATCGCCGACGCTGCCAGCGGCACGCGCATCGAACAACCCGAATTTCCCCCGATTGCGAGCGAGGGATTGCCCGCACGACGTGGAAAGGTATTAACGTCCGCACCATGCAAACAATCACCCTCGGCGAGTCGCCCCTGATCATTTCCCGTCTTGCCTACGGATGCTGGCGTCTGCCGCCGGACGACCATTCCGCCGGCCGCCGCGCGGTGCATGCGGCGATCGATGCGGGGTTCACGCTATTCGATCATGCGGATATCTACGGTGGTGGCGCTGGCGAGGAGACTTTCGGCGAAGTCATGGCCGCGTCACTGCATTTGCGAGAAAAACTCGTGATCGCGAGCAAAGCCGGCATCCGGCTCCCGGCGGATGGGCAGCCGTATCTGTATGATTCGAGTCGGAGTTATCTCGTCGAATCCTGCGAACGTTCGCTGCGTCGGTTGCGCGTGGAGACGCTCGACGTTTATCAAATTCATCGTCCCGATTTTCTCACGCCTCCGGAGGAGGTCGCCGCGGCGTTCGAAGACCTGGCGCGCGCGGGCAAGGTGCGGGAGTTTGGCGTCAGCAATTTTAGCGCGGCGCAACTCGCCGCCTTGCAGCGCGCGTGTCCGATGCGATTGCGGGTCAACCAAATCGAATGCTCGCTGCTCCAGCGCGCGGCCCTTCGCGATGGGACTTTGGATCAGTGTATGACGGAAAAAGTCACGCCGCTCGCGTGGAGTCCGCTCGGAGGCGGTCAACTCGCCGATCACGCCGGCAGCCTGCTCCCAAGCCAGCGCACCTACACGCCTGAACGCGTCCTGCCGTTGCTTGATGCGTTTGCCGGGCGGCGCGGCGTCACGCGGAGTCACATTGCGCTAGCGTGGTTGCTGCGCCATCCGGCCGGCATCGTGCCGATCATCGGCAGTGCCGATCCGGCGCGGATCGCGGATGTGGCGCGATCCCTCGACGTTCAAATGTCCCGCGAGGAATGGTACGAACTTCTCGCCGCCGCCGAACCGGGCGGTCTTGCGTGATCGCGCCGAGTGCGGCAACCTCCGCGCGAATGTTTCGTTCCCTCCCAACCATCGCCTGCTTGCTGGCCGCCGCGTCGCTCCGCGCCGCATCACCGGACACGGGTGAAAAGATTTTCTCCGAAAAATGCATGCTCTGCCATCAGCCCGGCGGAGTCGGCGCTCCGCCGATCTATCCGCCTCTGGCCAAGTCGGATTGGCTCAAAGGCAACCGCGAGGGCGCGATCCTCGCCGTGGTGCAGGGGCTTGGCGACTCGATCAAAGTCAATGGAGTCGCCTACCAAAACGTCATGCCCGCCCAGATGCTCGACGACGGCCAGGTGGCCGACGTGCTCTCTTTTGTCGCGCGTTCGTGGGGAAATGAGGTGTCCGCATTTTCCCCGGAGGAAGTGAAGACAGTCCGCGAGAAGTCGCGCTTCAAAACGTACGCAGAACTAGTCCATGCCAGCGCGTATCAGCCTGTTCCAAAAGCACCCGCCGGGTTCGCCGTTCGGACGGTTTGCGAACTGCCCGACTTTTTCACCCGCATGGCGAGCGACGGGTCAGGGAAACTCGTCTATCTGCTCGCGCAGAACGGGGGAGTATTCACGCTCGATCCGGCGTCGGGCGCCCTCGTCCCGATCCTCAAGTCTGCGGATTTTCTCGACCCCAGCCGCGGCGATTTCGTGACGCTCGGCATCGCCGTCGATCCGCAGGGGCGATTGCTGATCGTGAGCAATCAGAAGCTCACCAAAGACGTCCCGGTCTACACCAATGAAGTCACGATCTGGCGCAGCGGCGATGTCGTCGCCGGCTCGCCGATCAAGCTCCAGCCTTGGTTTAAGACGACCTACCCGCAGGGGGTGGGCGGGATGAATCACGGTGTAAGCAATCTCGCGTTCGGTCCTGACGGGATGCTTTACGTCAGCAGCGGCTCGCGGACGGACAGCGGGGAAATGAGCAACGATCCTCACTTCGCGCATCTCGGCGAAGTCGACACGACCTCGTGCATTTGGCGGCTGGACCCGAAATCGGAAAAGCCCGAGATCGAGGTCATCGCTCGTGGGATTCGCAATGCCTACGGGTTTGCCTGGGATGGCGCCGGGCAACTTTTCACCTTCAGCAATGGTCCGGACTATGACGCCGCCGAGGAGATGGACGCGATCGAGGTCGGGACGCACTACGGGTTCCCTTACCAATTCGAGGATTGGCCCGCGACGAAGGGCTGGCCGTACGATCACACGCCCGCGGCCCCACAGGGCCTCGTCTTTCGAAATCCGGTCGTGAATGTCGGGCCGGCCGCGATCGCTGCTGGCAAGCCTACGCGGACCTTTCAGGCCCACTCGTGCCCTGGCGGGACCGTTTGGTGTGGAGAAGATTTTCCCGAGCCGCTGCGGAATGGATTCCTGATGCCGCGCTTTGGAAACCTATTGGAGAAGCCGGAGGATACCGGCTTTGACGTGCTCGCGGTTCACCCTGCGAAAACGAAGGACGGAACATGGGAGGCGCGGGTAGACGAAGTGCTGGTGCCGCTGGGTCGTCCGTTGGACGTGCATCGGATCGGTCCTGGGCGTGTTCTCATTCTCGAATACACGCGTCCGACGAATTTTAAGAATCGGCTAGGCTGGTTGCCTGGACGAATCTTGGAACTGAGCGTCGCGCCGACTCACTGAAAAATGACTACCAAGGAACGTATCTCCCCTCAGATCGCGCGCCAGAAAAGTCGTCACCGCCGCCACAGCCGCAATGCGCGTTTGATCCTCTTTTTCACCTGGATTCTTTTGCGAGTGGGAGACGTGGAATTGGCCAGGTTTTGTTTTTGGAATGGGAACCCGATGCCGATTGCGCGTGGGGTGCTCATCGGCGGAGCGTTGATCGGCACGTTGCTCGTTTTTGGGATCTGGCTGCGCCACATGTGGGCGCGCTATGTTCTGATCGTTTTTAATTTCGCGATGATCGCATTCTTAAGCATGCCGGGCCTGATCATCATGAATGCGCGTGAAGGAGATCAACGTTCGGCCCTGATACACCTCGGGAAGGGACTCGCGCTTTACGTCGTCGCCAACGTGGTCCTGATCGTGTCGCGGCGGGTCAGTCGGCTCACGAAACCGCAACCCAGCGGACAATGAGAAATCCGACTACTGCCTGACCTGGAGCAGGACGGTGAAGGTGGAACCTTTGCCCACTTCGCTCCGCAGATGCACCGCGGCCCTGGCTTCCTTCACAAGCCGATGCACGATCGAGAGCCCGAGTCCTGTCCCACGGTCGGGTGCCTTGGTGGAGAATTTCTCAGTGAACATCTTGCCGATGATTTCTTGAGGGACTCCGGGACCATTGTCGGCGACGGTGATCGCGAGCAAAGGGCCGCGGTTGAGGAACCCGTCGCGATTGATGAGGCGCTCCGTGGGGCTGTCGGCGTATTGGCTGAGATCGACGGCGTGGGTGAGCGGTTTGCACTGCAACTCGACCTTGTGGGGAATGTCGGTGCACTGAAGCGCGTTAATGGTGAGATTGAGGAGGATTTGCAGCAAGTCAGTGCCGTTGATCTCCGCCGTGACGTCCGGTGTCAGATCGTGAATGATGAGTTGGTGGCCGCGCGCGCTGGGATGGCGGACGAGCAGGTCCGTCAAATCGGCGAGCATCTGGCGAACGCCGACATAGGTGCTTTCGGCGGCGGTGGCGCTTAAAAAGCTCAGGTAACGGCGGCTGATCTCGAAACAGCGCCCGACCTGGCCGGAGAGATTCTTCAGGTCGGTCTTGATGTGATCGAGTTGCTCGCCTTCGACCCGTTCGGCATTGGCCATCGAGCGATTGATGATTTCCACAAAGCCGCTGATGACGGTGAGCGGGCTGTTGATGTCGTGGAGGACGGACGCGTAAATGTCGCCCTTGTTGCGCGCCATTTCCTCCTGCAGACGCTGGTGTTGGATCTCGTGCTGGAGGGTCTCCAATTGTCCACGGCTGGCCTGCAACTCGATCGTGACACGCCGACGCTCGGCGGCCCGGGCCACGGCGGCGCGCATGGTCGGAATATCGAACGGTTTGTTAAGGTAGTCGCACGCGCCGTGGCGCAGCGCCTGTCGAGCCGTCTCGATCGTTTCGTAAGCCGTGAGCATGACGACTTCGATGCCGGGGTCGATTTGTTTGAGGTTCTGAAGCAACTCCACGCCCGACATCCCGAACATCATGATGTCGAGCACTGCGACGTCGATGCGCTCGGCGTTGGCGATGGTGATCGCGTCCAGTCCGTTGCTGGCAACGCGGACTTGGTAGTCGTTCTTAAAGACGATCTTCAGCGATTGGCGCGGCCCCTCTTCGTCGTCAACGATGAGTAGGACGGGCTTCGTGACCGGCGTCGCTGGTTTGTCAGAAATTGTATCCAAGCGAGAGCGAGAGCGCGTGGCTCTCGAAGCGGTAGGTGCCGTCGGCGATTGATCCCTGTTGAATGTTCCGATCGGGGCTGAACGCGTATTGGTAACTCAAATACCAGTTGTAGCGGTCGAGCGTCTGTCCGATGCCGACGCTGAAAACGTGACGATTCGAGTCCGGCACCAGCGGGTTGAAGCTTTCATTCGGAACGGAATTCTCGCTGTAGATGTAACCGGCGCTCGCGCTGAAATGCGCGGGCAGTTTGCGGGTGACGCCGAGTTCGTAAAACCAACTCGATTCGTAATTGAACGGCAGTGCGAGTTCGCCAGAACGCTGCTGGTGCAGCGTGACGCTGTTGAGGCGATCCCAATCGGTCCATTCCACGTCGAACTCGATATTCCAATCGGGCGTCGGCCGGAACGAATACCCGGCCCGCAGGGTTCCGGGGTAATTGATCTCCGCATTTGCGTCCTCTTCGCGTTTGACGTGCGGGGTCTTGATCACGCCGATGGGCGTTGGGATTTTCACGCTCGGGACGCGCAGGTGCGCGTGTCCGCTGTAATCGATATCGGTCGCGCTAAAATAAGAGAGGCCGAAGGAATGTTGCGGAGTCGGCTGCCAAAGCAGGCCGAGATTGTAGCCATATCCGGTGCCAGCGCCCTTGAACTGAAATTCGTCGCCGGGGAAATTTACGCCCGGCACGCCGCGCGCGAGCATCGCCCGACTGTAGTTGATCGTGGCACCCGCGGCGATCGATAGCGTGTCGGTCACCTTCCATGCGACGACGGGATTCCAGGTCGTGTATTGGATGGAACCCTTTTTTGCCAGCGTGCGAAAAGCGGCCGAGTCGGGGTACTCGAGGGCGAGTCCGAACGGCGAATAGACGCCGAGGCCGAGGCTGATCCGGGAGTTCTTCGGCGTCAGCGTGTAGTAGGAATGGGGGACGGCCTGGGGGCTGTATTTGGTGTCGAAATCCTCGCCGGGAGCATCGAGGTTCACGCGGGTCTCAAACGTGATGACGTTGGCGCCGAGCAACGAGCGAAGCCCTTCAAGCTGGGTGATGCCCGCCGGATTATGATAAATGGCCGACGGATTGTCCGCCGTCGCCACGAACGCTCCGCCTCGGGCGGTCGCGTCAGCGCCGAGGTCGGTGACCCGAAAACCGAGTGCGTGTGCGGTATGTGGCGCGATCGTGAGGACAGCCGCTACGGCTGTCGCAATGGGGGTTGCGTGTTTCATGGGCGAGCGTGTTTAACACAACTAATCGTGGGGGGAAGCGCAAATCTATTCGGGGGACTCGGCGTCGATAATCCGAGGTGTAAACGAGCGGCACTCTGCGCCGCCGATTCTGGTGAACCGCCTTTTTGTGAAAGCCGCTTGACGGGTTCGTCTGCGATCGCTTCAGCTCGATTTCGGTCCGCTACTCTCCGAACGAACGATTGCGCGATCCCTGACTTGACCATCCCCATAGACGCTTTTCCCCTTCGCGATGAAGGCTCATCGAACTCCACGCCATTCCCATTGCTTTAGCTTCGCGACGGCGGTCCTCGCATTCGCGCCATGGTCGGCACATGCGGAGCTTTTGGCTTTCGAAATACGCGTATCACCGACGGGCAGTTCGGCGGCTGTATCGATCTCGCCGGACTTGAAGAGTGCCACGACGGGCTCCGCCGGAGCGGTGATCGCGCTGGAACTTTACGCGATCGTTTACGGAAGTGACGCGACGCATACCAATGACGGGTTCCTCTATACGAATGGTTCCTTCATCAGCGGTGACGGAGGTCTTCCCGGCAATTTCCGTGGAGATATTAACGGGCAGCCGAGGAGCCTGAAAAACAATGTGCCGGCTTTCTCCGGCGGGATCGCGCAGAGCGGTTTTTTAAACGATGTGGACGGGGATTCCGATCTCGATCTAGGCAGTCTTTCGCGGACGGGCAGTCCGCAAATTGCCCCTTGGTTCATCGCCGTGGGAGCGACGATGAGACCGGAGTTCGGTCTCGGTGAAGGCTCTGGGGCGACGGAGTTTCTCATCGGACAGACGACGTTCACCCTGGGCGCGGGGGCCAACGCCGGAGAGTCGACGACGCTGAATTTTTCACCGCGGATCAAGACCGACGGCTTGGTGGCGCAGCGCACTCTGCACAAGCTCACCGTGGATGGCGTGTGGACTGAGCTTTCAGGCTTGGACCCGCGGCTCGCCGTCCGCGCTCCGGTGACGGTGGCCTTCCAGCCAGTAGCCGCGGTCCCCGAGCCGACTGCGATCGGCTTGATGTTGTGCGCGGTGTTTGGATTTGCGGCGCGTCGCCGTCGGGCTTAAAGCGCAAGACGCCCGCGGAGGCGGGAGTTTTCGTTCGCGCGAAGATCGAGCTTAATTCAACAACGGCAGGGAAACGCGGACGATCCCCGACTTGCCAGCCGGCGATGGCGGAATGTCGATCCGGCCCTGATGGCTTTCGATGATCTTCCTCGAGACGGTGAGGCCGATCCCGAGTCCGACGCTCCGGGTGGAAAAAAACGGCTCCTGCGCCCGCTGAGCGGATTCGATGGTGAAGCCTTTCCCCGAGTCGCGGACCTCGACATGCAGGACGGGACTTTCCCCGGGTTGCCCCTGCTCGATGCTCACCGCCACGTTCGGATCGTCGGGATTGGCCTGGAGGGCGTTGAGGATGATCTCGGAGAACGCGTGGCGCAGGGCCTTGTGGTCGCCCGAGATTTTCCATGGGGCGATGCTTTTGTTGAACGCGAGTTGGGCGACCTTCTTCCCGGGATGAAAGGCGTGGGCTTCGTGAAACGCCTCGACGATGAGATCCGAGAGCATGACCGGGCTTCCAAACTCGGCGTTCCAGTCGCGGGCTAAAAACACCATCTGATTCGCGAGGCGGGTGATTCGCTTGACGCCGCTGGCCATCGCCGCGCCGAGCGATTCCTGAAATTCGGGATCGTTGATCGATTCCTTGAGCAATTGCTGATGAGTGGAAAGCGGCACGAGGGCGTTGCCGATTTCGTGAGCGAGGTGCTCGGCCATGGAGCGGACGAGGCGCAGATTGGAAGCTTCGGTCTCGAGCTGCACGGCGCGCTCGTGCTCGGTGATGTCCTCGATGAGCAGCAGGGCCGAACTCGTCGCGGCGGCAGCCTGCGTGCGAAAGGGGACGATGCTGATGCGGTAAGTGCTCTCGGGCGCGTGCGCGAACTGTTGTTTAAAGGGAGGGATGGGGACGCCGGTCTTGATGACGGTGAAAACGATGCTGCCGAGTTGCTGCGGGAGGTCGGCGAATTCGAGCGTGGTTTTTCCGGGTCGATCGTGCTGGAAGAATCCGATCGCGGCGGTGTTCGCGTGGAGCGTCACGAGATTGTGGCTGACGACGACGCAACCGCTGCCGATGTGGCCGAGGATGTCAGCGATCATGTCGTGATTCGCTGATAGTTGGTCATGCAGCCAGGAGTTGCGGATGGCGAGGCCGACCTCCTCGAGCATGTGGAAGATGAGGGCGAGTTCCTCGTTTGCGAAGGGCTCGCCGGTCAGTCGCTCGTCAAAGACGGCGATGCCGAGGAGCGATTCGCGGTCGAGGATCGGGATCGCGACCTGGGCGCCGAGGAGCTGAAATTCCTTGCTGATGTCGCGGCTGTTTTGCGCTTCGGGGTGGGTGGCGCGAAGGATGCGGCCCTGCCGGTGGAGATAGCCGCCGATGCCAGCGCCGAGCGAGAGGGCAAAGTGCTGAAGGACCGAGGCGTCGAGCCCGATGGCACACGCGCTTCGCAGCCAGCGGTCATCGGGCGCGAGCGGACTGTCGGTTAGGATGCCCGCGGGTTTTCGCAGGAAAATGATGGCGCGATTCACTCCGATGACTTCGCGGAGGAGGAGGAGGAACTGCTTTAACAGTGCGGCCGAGTCGAGGCTGTGGATGAGCACGCCGGAAAAGCGCCGGAGCGCTTCGAGCCCTCGGGCTTGCTCGCCAAATCCCCGGCTGGCGCCGTGTTCGACTTGCAGGGCCGGGGCGGATGCGACGGCCTTGGGCTCGTGATCGGGGAAGAGCCGGATGAGGAGGGTGTTGAGGAGTTTGCCGCGGACGGGCTTCGCCAGGATATGTTCGACGCCGAGGAGATAGGCGTCTTCCTCCCATTCCCATTGCTTTGCGCTGGCGTAGACGAGGATCGGGCAGCCGGGCGCGAAGCCCTTGAGCTCCTCGATGAGTCGGATGGCACGGGAATCGGTGAGGTCTGCGTCCAGCACGGCGGCATCGATCGCGCCGCGGGCGAGGAGAAATTCGGCTTCGTTGACGCTCTCTTTGACGATGAGCTGGAATTTTCCGGGATCGAGAACGGAGCCGATGGCCGCGGCGAGGGACGGCTGTTTGGAGAGGACGAGGAGGGTGCGCATCGGTCAAGCGGGCTGCATTGGGGTGGGAACATTTGGCCGGATCTGCCGGGTGGGCAGGTCGATCTGAACGGTGGTGCCTTTTCGCAGGTCGCTTAGGATGGAAAGATTGCCAGAGTGGAGATTGACGATCTTTCGGCAGATGGCCAATCCGAGCCCAAATCCGCGTCCTTCGTCGCCGTGGGTTTTGGTTGTGAAGTACGGAGTGAAGACCCTGTTGATGTCTTCCTTTCTGATACCCTCGCCCTGATCGATAATCTTGAGCCGAAGCCAATCCCGGCTCGCTTCAGTTTTCGGAAGGCCTTCCATTTCGACCGCGATCGTGGAGTTCGAAGGCGAGGCGTCGATGGCGTTGGCGATGACGTTGGCGATGAGGCGCTGGACGAGGACTTCGTCCATTTCCACCAGGACTTCCTCGGTTGCGTGGATGGCGATGGTGACGGGTTTCTTGCGACTGACACGCGCGACTTCTGCCGCTTGGGCCACGAGGACGTCGAGCCGACCGAGCTGAAAATCGGGGCGCAGATTTTCGGAGAAGAAAAGGGCTTCGCGGATGTACGAGCGCATGGTGTTCAGGTTGCGCAGGGCGGTCGGGAGGAGTTCGTCGTCAAAGGATGTATTGCCGGATTCGCTGGAGAGCTGGAGCAGTGTCCATACTGGAGTCATCAGGTTATTCAAGTCGTGCGCCATGCCCCGGCTCATCCTGCCTAGCAGGTCGAGTTCCTGATTCTGTAGCAGTTGGGTCTTGAGGCGGATCTGGTTCACGATCAGGCCCATGCTTTTGACGAGTTCGACGAGCAGTTGCACGTCGGTGGAGGTGAAGGGTTCGCCGGAGGACTTCTCGCCGACGATGAAAAGCCCGAAAGGCTCGCTCTGGGACGCGAGGGCGAAGCAGAACTGGCCGTTGAATTCGGAAAGTTGCTTGAGCGCCTCACGTTCGAGATTCGACGCTGCGGGACGCAAGTAGACCGCGTTGAGGGTGAGATATTCCGATTTCCCCGATTCAAAAAAACGAAAAACCGGCGAGTCAGATTTGATCCCTGGGAGCTGACGCTGAGGCTGTTCGGGATGGCTTCGAAAGGTGGCGAACGCGCGGTTGGTCTCGTCGCGCAGGATGATCTGGTACGAGGCGAGCCCGAATACCTGTACGAGCAGTTCGTGGAGATCGTTGAACAGCGGGTTCAGATCATTGTACCAGGCGATGTTCTGGGTGAAGTTGCGAATCTGTTCCTGGTATTCGAACCGGTCGCCCATGATGCGGCGTTCAAGAGTTTCGAGGCCCTTTCCGCCGAAGAGACGGGGAAACATCAACGTAGCCGTGATGGAACTCACGACGAAGATCCCAATGGAAAACCAAAACGCGGCGACGGAGAATGACTGGGTGAAGGTCGCGACGGCGATGAGCATTCCGCCAGCGATCGTGAAGAGGAAGGCAAAGCGAACAAAGTGCGCCAAGGCGTTGCTCAGAGCGACGCGGACCTCGAGTAGCTGATGGTGCAGGACGCTGTAGGCCACGATGACGCCATAGAAAACGACGGCGAGGCTTCCGTAGGGATAAACTTGAATGCCCGGATCACCGGTGAACGGGTAGTGGTCGCGCCCGAGAATGGGCAGGAGGTCGTTGATCCCGAGGACCGCCAGGAGGATCTGGGCCGAGATGAGCGTGGTGAGCCGGCGACGCTGGAGCGCCGGGAGTGTTTTGCGCTTTCGCCACAGGAAGAAGATCGCGACGAAACTCAGGCTGTAAGGGATATTGATCGCGTGGAATGCCGGGCCCGCGATGGCATACCAGCCCGAGTGCCCGAGGTAACGCACGTCTTGGACGTAGAGCGGAGTCAGATCCAGGAGCACCAACAGGGTCTGCAATACGTACAACCATCCGATCCACTTGCGAACGTTGTAACCGCCAATCAGGAGGGAAAGGTGGACGAATGCAGCTATCTCGTAGAGGACGCCCACCTGAAGAAAGCGCGCCCAGAACAGCGCGGTCTCCCGATCTGCGGCGTCGACGACAAAGAGGAAATATGAGCCCAGATTCCAGACCGCGATGGAGACGCCGGAGACGAAATATACGCGATTGATCGTGGCCCGCGGCGCACGGCTGAAAACGAACAGCGCGAAGAAAAAATTGCAGAAGCAACCGGCCAGCGGGATGTAGGCGGCAAAATTCATCGCGGGTAACCGCCGAGGACGAGGCAGGATGTTTTGCCTCCAAATCCGCTGTTCAATGAGATGGCGACTCGCGAGGGATAGGGGCGCGCTCCGTTCGGCACGTAGTCCAGATCGCAATCGGGCAGGGGTTCCTTCAGATTAATGGTGGGTGGGATCTGATGCCGCGCGAGCACGAGTGCGCAAACGACCGTTTCCAGCGCGCCCGCAGCGGCGAGAGAGTGCCCGGTGATCGGCTTGGTGGAGCTGATCGCGAGGCGGCGGGCGTGGGTTCCAAAGACCCGCTTGATCGCCCGGGTCTCCGCCACATCGTTGACGGCATTGGCGGAACCATGCGGGTTGATGTAGTCGACCATGCTCGGATCGAGACTGGCCACCCGGAGCGCTTTCTCCATCGCCCTCACGACGCCGTCGCCATCGGGTTGCGGTGCCATCGGATGATATGCCTCGCAACTTCGCCCATGCGCGAGCAATTCGGCGTAGATGCGGGCGCCGCGGCTCAGGGCGTGTCCGAGTTCCTCGAGGACGACATACGCGCCGCCTTCTCCCATGACAAACCCGTCTCCGCGCTGATCGAAGGGTTTCATGGCCTCCTGGGGCGGGCCCGTCCAGCGGGTCATCGCGCGGCTTTGGGCGAAGCCAAAAAAGATCGTATCGACTAACGGAGCCTCGGCGCCGCCCGCGACCATCACATCGACGTCTTCGTGCTGGATCATGCTCGCGGAGTAGCCCATCACGTCGTTGCCCGAGGAACTGCCAGAACTGCACGTGATCGCGTGGCCGCGCGATCCGAGTTCGGTGGCGATCTCGGCGCTCCCGCTGCCGACGTAGCCGCCGATCATCATGGAGGGCGTCACGGTGCGGTGCCCACGGTCGTCCACCGCGCGGCGACCCTTGTACGCCGCGTCGTAATTGCTTACGGACGTCGCTTCGACCACGCCCACGCGGTCGGGGTCGATCTTTGAAAGATCGAGCCCAGCGTCTTTTGCCGCCATCTTCGCTGCGGCGATGCCGTATTGGTGCGAGCGCTCCAGGCGCTTGGCCGTCTTCGCGTCCATGTAATCGGTCGCCCGCCAGTCGCGCACTTCCGCGGCGAGGCGCGAAGGCGAGTCCGCGGGATCAAAACGCGATACGAAACCGACAGCGCTACGCCCCGCGCAGACGGAGTTCCAGAATGTATCGAGATCGCGTCCGTTTGGCGCGACCACTCCCATGCCGGTGATCACGACCCGGCGAGTGTGATGTCGTTCGCGCATCGGTCAGCCGGGCGGCCAGTGAAGCGGGCGTCCGCCCAAAAGGTGGATGTGCAGATGCGGCACGGATTCACCCGCGTCGCGCCCGTTGTTGATGACGATGCGGTAGCCCGAGGCCGAGATGCCGAGATCCTGAGCGATCTGAGGTGCCGCGGCCAGCATGCGGCCCAGTAATGGCGCATCGTCCGCCCCAGTCTCGCCGATTCGCACGATCGCCCGCTTTGGCACGATGAGGACATGCACCGGCGCCTGCGCATTCACGTCGTGAAATGCGAGGAATTCATCCGTCTCGTGGACGATACGCGCGGGGATTTCCCTCGCTGCGATTTTTTCGAAAATGGTCATGGTCTGGACTACGCTAAAGCGAAGGTGACCTCCGAGCTAGCAGCCACGATGCCGGTCTGCTCGCGCGTGAAGGAGACGATCTCATCCCGTAGCGCCTCGCAGTCCCGACTCCAGGCCTTCTTCGAGCGGAGGAGTTTCACGCAGCGTTCCAGCCCGAAGAGTTCGAACGACGCGCCACCATCCCTCACCGCCTCGACGAGACGGCGTCCTAGCAGGTCGAAAAAAGCCAGTTCGTAGGCTGCGCCGGCGGCCAGCGCGAGTTCCACCAGCGAGATCTTCACCGAAGGGCGTCCGGCTTCAAAATTCCGCCCGACTTCGGCGTAACCGATCACCTGGAGGACCTGCCGCACGGTGCGAGTGAGCGTCTCGACGGCGATCACGGGCTCCTCCTGCGACGAGCGTAAAAAATCCGTGACGCTCTCGGCGACGTGCTCCGCCAGCCACCATTGCGAGTAGCCCGCTTTTCGGGCCGCCGCAGTCAACGCCCGAAGCAACCATTCGCGCTCGAAGGGCGCCGTGCTCCCGTCTTGCAGCCTTACCATCGGAAGGTGGTCGAGCAGGGCGATCATTTAAAAAGCTCCGGCTGCAACGCGCTCTTCTTCGGACGCTTCTCCAGCGCCTGGATTTCGTCGATGAATTCCCCGATGTCCTGAAAATGCCGGTAAACGCTCGCGTAGCGGACGTAGGCGACCTCGTCGAGTCCGTGCAGTTTTTCCATCACCTTTGCACCCACGACGTGGCTCGGGATTTCCCTTGGGAAATCGGCCTCGAGTTCGCGCACGATTTCCTCGGCTTCGCGCTCGATCGTCTCCACGGAGACCGGGCGCTTTTCACAGGCTTTGATCATGCCCGTCAGCAGCTTTTGCCGGTCGAATGGCTCCGAGCGCCCGTCGCGTTTCACCACGCGCACGTCCACGCGTTCGATCTCCTCGTAGGTCGTATAGCGGTGGGCGCACGCCATACACTCGCGGCGACGGCGAATGCTCCGGCCGTCTTTGGCGAGCCGGGAATCGATGACCTTGTCCTCAAGGCTCCCGCATTTGTTACAGTACATCTTGTATAGGGAGGGCGATAAAAACGGGGTTTAACACAACGAATAGTGGTGTCAACGGATTCCTTGCATCTGGTCGCACGATGCACGGGTCGTCAGGAGAACTCTGCATGCTCGATTCGTCGTTCGGGGAGGAATTCATTTTGCGTTCCACCGGTTCCAAACCCATCCTTCGCCATGCGTTTCAACGCCCGTTTTATCGCGTTCAGTTTGGTCTCCGCGTCGTCGTTTGCGATCGAGACCCCCGATGCACTGCTCGAGCGCGTCATCCGGCGACCGGGGAATTACAGCCAAAACTGCGACATCCCCGATCCGGTCAGCGCCCGGGTTCCGTTCCCTATTTATCGCCTGATCGCCGACCGCGAAATCCTCCTGGACGACGCTCGCCTCTTCGAATTGCGCGCTCGTCGCAATGAAGTGATCCCGGTCCTGGTCGCGCGTTTATCCGAACTCGACCTGTCAAAACCGATCCCCCCTAATGGCAGCCTGAAAAGCAAGGGCGAGACGGACGAGATCGAGAATTCCGGCATCAATCCACGCGGCCTCAGCGGTGTGCTTTATGAAATCATCCTCGGGTTGGACGCCGTGGAAACCCTTCCCGAACTGCTGCGGATCGAAGAGCAGTTGCGCGGTCTGCTCGCGGCGAGCGAGGCAAACGCCGCGGTCTCCCCTCCGCCGGTTGCAGTCGATGGGTATTTCCCAGCGCCGCGTGGGAAGGACGCTCTTTCAAAACGCGACGCGCAATTACACGAGGGCCGGGTGATCCAGCGCGAACTGCTGTCGGTGATGCTCCAGCTTCTCCGCCGCCAGGGTTTCCAGCCGGTATTGGATTCGCCTTTTGAAAAAACCTATGCGGCCGCCTTGAAGAAGCGAGCGCGCGAAGAGGATCTGCGCGATTTTAAAACACCCGCAGACGCCCTGGCCGCGGGAAAGACGTGGATGCGTTTCGACACGATCCTTCATCTCCCCATCGGCCACATCCGTCCGCCGTTGAGCGTGCCATTTTCGGCGGAGGTGCGGAATTCCGTGCGTGGTTTTGCGACAGATTTCATCGCCGCCGTGCCTCGCGAAAAATGGAAATGGGATTCGACCGCCCGGTGATTGCCCGGATCGCTTGCTGCCTTTTCTTCCTCGCCGGCGCGGCGGAAGCAGACCCGAATGGACACCGACTCATCGTCGTACCGGCGGGACGATACGCGCTCGGCGACGCAGGCGATGCCACCAATCAGGCGCACATCACCGCGCTCCGATCGTTCCGCATCGCCGACGCGGAAACGACGAACTCTCAGTTTGCAGCGTTTGTGAAAGCGACGGGTTATGTCAGCGATGCTGAACGGCGAGGGCAGGGGAAGATCTTCCGCGAGGGCATGGCCGATTGGGTCTGGCTCGACGCCAAAGGCGCGTGCTGGCGCTTTCCGCGTGGAGCGGACGGTCCGCAGGCGTCCGAACTAGCCGAGCATCCCGTCACACAGATCAGCGGCGCGGATGCCGAGGCCTATTGCAGGTGGGTAGGCGGACGCCTGCCGACGCTCGACGAATGGGAGGCGGCCGCCCGCGCCGGCGCACGCACGCGCTGGCCATGGGGTGCAAAGTTCGCCGCCGACCGTGCGAACATCTGGAATGGCCGCACGCACCTCGCGGAGACTCCCGTCGACGGATTCACCTACACCGCGCCCGTGCGTACCTTTCCGCCGAATGCCTGGGGTCTTTACGACGTCATTGGAAACGTCTTCGAATACTGCGCCGACTTGCCGCCGGCGCTGAAAGGGCGCGAGGCTTCGATCATCTCGGCACGCGGCGGCTCATGGTGGTGCTCCGCCGGGACGTGCAACTTCTACAACCTCGTCAACATCGGACGCATGGACCGCCGGGGATCGCTGGCCAATCAAGGTTTCCGCGTCGCATTCGACGCCGCGCCGAAGCGCGAGTGAGTCGGCCGCCCTATTTCTTCCAGGCTTCGATCTTCACGATCTCCACCGCGCGGTCGCCGGTCTCCGTGGGAACGGAAACCTGCTCGCCGATCTTGTGGCCGATGAGCGCCTGCGCAACAGCCGCCAGATAGCTCACGATTCCCTTTTCGGGCTCGCTATCCCATGCGCCGAGGATCGAATAAACGTCCGTTTTTTTGCCTTCGGCTTCCTTGATCGTGACTACCGTGCCGATCGATACCTGAGCGGTATCCACGTTCGCGAAGTCCGTGCCGCGGGCGCGGGCAAGGTCGCGTTGCGTCTCCGACTGCCTGCGCATCAGCACGCGCTGCATCTCCTTGGCGGCCTTGTATTCGAAGTTCTCACGAAGGTCGCCGTAGCTGCGGGCAATACTGATTTCCTTGGTATTTTCGGGGATCTTCTTCGTCACGAGATCCTCGTATTCGGTCTTCCGCTTTTCGAGGCTTTCCCATGAAACG
>JAYTDO010000264.1:0-34176 GCA_043735935.1 Chthoniobacteraceae bacterium | reverse complement strand
CTTCCTCGGGCTGCTGGGCACCGTCATCGGCGTCATGATCACCTTCGCCGCGGTCGCGGCGGCCGGGGAAGTCAACGTCAATGCCATCGCGCCCGGAATTGCGGCCGCGCTGCTCGCCACGGTCGCCGGACTGGCCGTCGCGATCCCTTCGCTTTTTGGCTACAACTACATCCTTTCGCGAGTGAAGGACGCCAAGGACGACATGCACATCTTCATCGACGAGTTCGTCACGAAGATGGCCGAGTTTTACAAGGAACGCGCGGAATAACCCGGAGGACACCGACACACCATGCAAGTCCAGGACGACCAGCCATACGACGACATCAACATTACCCCGATGCTCGATCTGGCGTATGTGCTGCTCGTGATTTTCATCCTCATGTGCACCGCTTCGGTGCAGGGGTTGAAGGTCAATCTCCCGAAGGCCAGCAGCGCGCCGAGCCTCGCCAAGCCGAAGACCAAATCGATCACGGTCAACAATGAGGGAAAGGTCTTCCTCGACACGATCCCGGTGACGCTTCCCGAGCTCGAACAGCGGCTCGCTCAGCAGAAGGCGGACACGCCTGATTTTCCCGTCGTCATCAAGGGCGACAGCCTCACGCAATATCAGGGAATCATGGACGTGCTGGATGTGCTCGGGCGCATCGGACTTTCGCAAGTGGGACTCGCAACCAAACCGGCGGCCAAATAGTCGCCCAAACCAGGACACCGCTCGACGATGAACGATCAACTCGAAAAACTGGAACGAGTCGCCGCCGCTACGAAGCCGGCGATCCCACCGAAGGCGCCGAGGCAACCGTTTGACGACGACGAGTTGGATGAAGATCCAGGCTTTTTCAAGCGATCGAAGTTCGTCCTGGTGATCGGCGTGATCGTGCTTGGCGGGTTTGGCATGTTCGTAAAGCAGATGCTCGGCAGCCACGGTTCAAAGCCGCAGCAGGCCCAGCAGCTCACGATGGTGAAGCTCGCGCCGTTGCCCCCTCCTCCACCACCACCACCCCCTCCTCCGCCGACGCCCGAGGAGAACAAGATGATCGAACAAAAACCGGTCGAGGACGAGCAGAAACCCGACGTGGCGCCGCCCGCGCCGAACTTGAGCACCGGCATCAAAGGAAGTGGGCCCGATCCGTTCGGACTCAAGGGCGGGAGCAACCAAGTCGGCGGACGGAATGCCGGCGGCGAACGGACCCGATGGGGTTGGTACGCGAGCCAGGTGCAAGTCCGCATCGCGGATGCCCTCCGCAAAAGCAGTCGCACGCGCAATGCGAGCATGAGCGTGCAAGTCCGCGTGTGGGCCGACAACACGGGCCGCATCACCCGCGTGAGCATGTCTGGCACCTCGGGTGATAACGGCGTCGATGCCGCCCTCAAGAACGACATCCTCAACGGACTGCAACTCTCCGAACCCCCACCCGCCGGGATGCCCATGCCGATCGTGCTGCGGCTCAATGCGAAGCGCCCGTAGCGCCGTTATTTCAGACTTCATTTATGCTCTCAGACAAACCTGTCCCCCGACGCATTCTCCCGCTCGTCCTGGCATCTGCATGCTGCGGAGTTTCTGCATTTGGAGGATCGCCGATCGATCCGAATGCTCCGCCGCCGCCTGTGGAGCAAGTCGTCGCGCCGCCGATCGCACCGACACTCGCATCGAATCCCGGCGACGAATTTGCGGGACCACCGGACCTGATTGCGACGGCACCCACGGAGTCTCGCCCGACACCGACGCAGAACGTGACGATCAACCTCATCAATCGGCTGGTGCAAAAGGGCGTCCTTTCAAAGGAAGACGCCGATGATCTCATCAAGCAGGCTGAGGCGGACGTGATCATAGCCCGGCAGCAGACCGCCGCCGCGGCTGTCGAGGCGGTGGCGCAAGTCGCGCCGGCGCCGCCGACCGGCGACTCGATCCGCGTGACTTACATCCCCGAGGTCGTGAAAGCGCAGATGCGCGAAGAGATCAAGACGGCCGTCATGGCTAAGGCGCGGGAGGAAAGCTGGGCCGCGCCGCGATCGATGCCCGAGTGGACGACACGCATCAAGTTGTTCGGCGATCTCCGCGTCCGCGGCGAGGGCCTCTATTACCCGGATGGCAACGACAACACCGGCGCATTTCCCAATTTCAACGCGATCAACACCGGTTCGCCGTTCGACACGAGTGGCACGGTCTTTTCGCCCCAGTACAATGTCGATCGGGATCGCCAGCGCATCCGTCTCCGCGCACGGGTCGGATTGGCGGCGGACCTCGGGGAAAACTTTTCCGCGGGCATGCGAATCGCGACTGGGGAAAACAATTCGCCCGTCACGACCAATCAAAGCCTCGGAGTCGCGAACGGCGGCCAGGGAGGAAACTTCAGCAAATACGCGATCTGGCTGGATCGCGCGTTTGTGAAGTATGAGATCGGTGGACAAACCGATCGGAATTTCGCGGTCAGCATCGGTCGCTTCGAGAATCCATTCTTCAGTACGCCTTTAGTGTGGGACGACGATGTCGGTTTCGACGGAATCGCGTTGCAGGCAAAGTATGAGGTGTTGAAAGGCTTCAAGCCATTCATCGCTGGCGGCGCGTTCCCGGTGTTTAACAGCGCGCTCAACTTCGCCTCAAATCAGCCGAGCAAATTCGCCAGCTACGACAAGTGGCTCTATGGCGGGCAGGCCGGCGCCGATTGGAAAATGCGCAAGGATCTCAACTTCAAGGTCGGCGGCGCGTATTACTATTTCGACAACATCGAAGGGCGCCTTTCGGATCCATACACGCCGCTCAACAACCAGGACGCCGGCAACACCGACGAAAGCCGCCCGGCGTTTGCGCAGAAGGGCAACACTTATATGGCGCTTCGGCAGATCGTCCCGAGCGCCCTGAACAATTTCGGGACGACCAATCAGTTCCAATACTTCGGCCTCGCAACGCCGTTTCACGAACTCGCGTTCACGGGACGCCTCGACTACAGCCACTTTGAACCGTTTAACATCGCGCTCACCGGGGAGTATGTTCGGAACCTTGCGTTTGACGCTGCGAACATCAATTCCAAGGCGGTCAACAATCGAGGCGTCGACTCGGCGGGTGGCCTCGCTCCGTATGCCGGCGGCGATACCGCCTGGAATATCGACCTCAAGCTCGGCAGCGCGACGCTTCAGAACCGGTGGGATTGGAACGTGAGCATGGGCTACCGTCACATCGAGTCCGATGCGGTGGTGGACGGTTTCGTCGATTCGGATTTCGGCGACGGGGGCACCAACGTGCGCGGTTACACCGTCGGCGGCGTTCTCGCGCTTTCGCGGGCGGTCACCATCGGATTCCGCTGGTTTTCCGCGAACGAAATCGTGGGCCCGCCACTCAAGAGCGACGCCTTCCAACTCGACTTCAGCGCCAAATTTTAACCATGTCCCGAACACTACGACCCCTACTCATCCTCGCGCTTTGCGTGGGCGGCACGCTCGGCGCGGCTGATCAATCTCCCGCAGAGGCAAAGCTGCGCGAGTCTTTGAAGAACACGATGCTGCAGTTGCGAAACGCGGAAACGGATCGGGCCACAATGCAAGCTGCGCAGACGGAGAACGACCGAAAGATCAAGGAACTCACGGTGCAGGTCGCGACGATGACCAAACACATGGCCGAAGATAAAGACGTCGCCGACAAGAGCATCGCCGACCTCAAGGCCAAGGTGGAGGAGCGCGACTCGGAGATCGCCAAATTCCGGGAGTCGCTGGAAAAGTGGAAATCCGGCTTCAAGCAGGCCACCGAGTTGGCCGCGAGCAAGGAGTCGCAACGGGCGAAGCTCGCGCAGCAGGTCATCGAGCTGAACCGCCGGGTGGCGGATCAGAAGGCGAAAAACGAAGCCATGTTCAAGATCGGGACCGAGATGCTCGATCGTTACGCGAGCTTTGGTCTCGGTGATGCGCTCACCGCGCGTGAACCGTTCATCGGGCTGACGCGCATTAAGTTTCAAAACCTGATCCAGGACTACGGCGACAAGATCGCGGATCAACGAATCAAACCATGAGTCAGCGCCGACGACCGCCTCATCCGCCGCAGCGGGTTTGTGTTTTCCGGCTCGCCGCGGCACTTGGCATCGGGTTCGCGCTCGCGTCGACTCTCGAGACGCGCGCCGGGGACATCCTCCGCGGTGGCGTTCCCAGCGCGGTCACGCCGGGCCGTGCGAGCGGCGGGGTCAATACGGCCCCCACATTGCGAGCGCGTGACAATGCCAAGGATACGCTTGCTCGCACGACCGAGGCATTGAAGGCAGTTCAAGCGATGCAGGCGGCTGCGCGCGGCGCGGCGGTGGGACCGGTGCAACTCGGACTTGATCCCAATCACCCCGGCAAAACGTTGCCGACAGTTTCGAACGGATTGACGCGCGGCGGACTCGTTGTTGCGCCGGGAGTTCCGGTAAACCTGTCCACGCCCGCAGTTGGAGAGGACCGTTCGCTTTGGAAAGGGGCGAAGCTTCCCACGCAGACCACGAGCAATGGCGAGACGCTCGTCAACATCCAGCAGACCAAACAACAGGCGGTTTTGAACTGGGCGACATTCAATGTGGGCAAGGATACCGAGCTCGTCTTTGATCAAAGCGCTGGAGGTGCGGACCGGAGCCAGTGGATCGCCTTCAACAAAATCAACGATCCCACGGGCGTGCCTTCGCAGATCCTCGGCTCGATCCGCGCCGACGGGCAGGTCTATCTGATCAACGCGAACGGCATCCTTTTCGGCGGTTCTTCGTCGGTGAATCTGCACGCGCTCGTCGCCTCCTCGCTCCCGATCAACGACAACCTGCTCAAGCGGGGACTCCTGAATAATCCCGACGCGCAGTTCCTCTTCTCGTCGCTGCCGATCGAGGCCGGGACCAATGGGACGCCCGCCTTCATGCCGCCCGCGGCTTTCACACCCAGCGGTCTCAGTGGCGATGTGATCGTGCAACCGGGCGCCACGTTGACGAGCCCCACCACGGCCGATCACGTGGGAGGAAAGATCGCCCTGGTCGGTGCGAACGTGAAGAACGGCGGCACGATCTCCACGCCTGATGGACAGACGATCCTAGCAGCGGGCGCTCAGGTTGGATTGGTCTCGCACGATGTGGATGATCCGTCGCTTCGCGGGCTCGACGTATATGTCGGCGCGGTGAGCAAAGACGATGGTGTGGCGGTGAACTCCGGCGTCATCTCGGCTCCTCGCGCCAATGTCACGATCGCTGGCAAAACGATCAAGCAACTCGGCGCGATCGACAGCAGCACCTCGGTGGCGCTCAATGGCCGAGTCGATTTGCTCGCCAGCTACGACGCCGTCAGCAGCGGAGGATTGCCGGATCTTCCTCCTTTTCTCCAAAGCACGACGGGGACGGTCATCTTCGGCGATGGCAGCGTGACGCGGATTCTGCCCGAGCTTTCGAGCACGGAAACCGTCGTCGGAACACGACTCGCACTCGCGTCGCAGATGAACGTGATGGGACGTGCGATTCATCTAGCCGCCGATGCCACGATTTTGGCGCCGAGCGCCAAGGTCTCCCTCAGCGCGGGCAATTGGGAGTTTTCGATCGCGACGGGGACTCCTCAGACGCGGTTCGTGTACGATGACGGCCAGATCTACCTCGACTCCGGTGCGACGATCGACGTCTCGGGATCGGCCGACATCGCCGCACCGATTTCGCAAAATATCGTCACGCTGCAGTTCCGCGGAGCGGAACTGGCCGACTCGCCGCTCCAGCGGACGGGCCCATTGCGCGGGCCGGACGTTCAAATCGATTTGCGAAAGACTGGCACTTTCAATGGACGCACATGGATCGGCACGCCGCTCGCGGATGCTTCGGGTTACGTCGGACTCATCGAACATACCGTCGGCGAACTGACCACTGACGGAGGCACGGTGAGCCTTAGCGCGGGCGCCTCGATCGTGATGCAGCGCGGTTCGACGCTGGATGTTTCCGGGGGCTCGATCAACTTCGAAGGCGGGCTGGTGCAAACGACCCGAGTCGTTTCGGGTGGGCAAATTTTCGACATCGCGCAGGCTACTCCCGATCGCGTGTATGACGGCATCTTCACGGGCAAGTTCACCGCGACTCACGCGAAGTGGGGACTGAACGACACATTTACCAATCCACTCGTCCTGAGCGGCGCGCATTACGAGGAGGGCTATACGCAGGGGAAAAACGGCGGCTCGGTCGCGCTGAGGGCGCCGAGCATGGCGCTCGATGGTTCGTTGCGCGGCAACACGCTGGACGATCCGCGCCCCCGCACGAGCACGCCGCTCGGGAGCACGCTGTCGCTCACGTTTCAGGGCCGCGATGCCGTTGCGCCGTATGTTCTGAATTTGCTGGTTCCGCCCGCGCCGCCGCGGGTCACTTTCTCGTCGAGTGATTCGACGAATGCGGCCGCTACCTTTGCGGTGGACACCGATGGGAATCCGCTTCCGTTGCGCGCGGATCGCCGGGCGGAAGTCACGCTTTCGCCGACTCTGCTCACCACCGGCGGATTCACGACGCTGAAGATCGACAACAGCCGCGGCGACATCAGCATCCCGGCGGAGATCGCGCTCACGACCTTGCCAGGCGGTTCGATCACGATGAGCGCGGCCAACCTTTCCATCGCTGGAAAAGTGACCGCCCGCGCTGGCAGCCTCGCATTCACGGTTTACGACTATTCCCCTTACATCTTCGGATTGCTCGGCGCGTTCCCCGATGTCCGCACACCCGATGCAGACCCGAACAACGGCCACTTTGCTCTCGCGGCGTCGGCAACGCTGAGCACCGCCGGACTCGTTGTGGACGATCGGCTCACAGCCGCGGCTCCGCAGAGTCTTCCGCCTTTTACCAATGGTGGCTCCATCTCCATCGTCAGCTACAGCGCGGATCTCGCGCTCGGCAGCACGATCGACGTTTCCGGCGGCGTCGCCGTCAATGCCGCCGGCAAGCGCACATACGGCAATGGCGGCAGCATCGTGATCAAGGCGGGCCAGGATGCGAGTATCGCCTCGGTGCTCGGTGGCGAACTTCGGCTCGGCTCCACCTTGATCGGCTTCGCGGGAGGAAAGGGCGGATCGGTCGCGATTCAGGCGCCGCGGATCAAGATCGGAGGCACCTCGACCAACGAAGACATACTGTTGATTGCGCCGGACTGGTTCAACCAGGGCGGCTTCGTCAACTTTGCACTCACCGGCCTCGGCGTGCATCGAAAGGGCTCGGACGAGGATCTGCCCGGCCTGATCATAACGCCCGAGACCGTGATCGCACCCGTCGCACAGAGCTTGATCGACGTCTCGGAATCGATCGGGAGCCGCGACGTTCTCCTTGCCCCCACCTTGCTTCCCGACGCGCTCCGGACACCTGTCAGCCTGAGCTTTGCGGCGTCCGGCGTGAAGGACACGTTCACCGGTCTTCCCGCCGTGCGTGGCGATTTGATCATGCGCGAAGGCGCGGTCATTCGGACGGAGCCGAAGGCGAGCGTCGCGCTCGGCGGCGACACCGTCGCCGTCCTCGGTTCCGTGATCGCTCCGGGCGGCGCGATCACGATCAGTGGTGCCAAATCCTTTCCGTCCATCACTCCCACGACTCGGCCATTGCTGACCGTCGATCTCGGATCACACAGCCTGCTTTCAACCGTCGGCACCACGGTCTTGAGCATTGACCCGCGCGGTTTCCGAACCGGCGCCGTGCTCCCGGGCGGCAGCATCAGCATTTCGGGAAACATCGCCGCGGAGGCGGGCGCCGTCCTCGACGTCTCGGGCGCCAGCGACGTGCTCGATGTGCAGCCCGGCTTCGCATTCGTCAATGACCCCAAAAACACTTCACTGATCGGTGCACCGTTTGTCTCCACGCGCATCGACAGTAGCGCCGGCACCATCACGCTCACCGGCGGCCAGGCGTTGTTCAGCGACGCGACCCTCCGCGGCTTCGCAGGCGGGCCGAGCGCCCAGGGTGGAAACCTCGTCGTTTCCTCGGGTCGCTTTTATCCCGTCGGCAGCGACGCGCCGACCCCTCTCGATGTCACCATCGGGGTGACACAAAGCGGCCAGTCGATTCCGACCGCGTTGCATCCCGACGATGAGACAGGCATCGGAAAGGCGGTGCGGGATGGGGACGGAAAGGTTCTGCCCGGCCGCGGTTACTTCGCGGCGGAGAGCTTTAATGCGGGCGGCTTCGGCGCCCTCACGATCAAAGGCACCGTGAAGTTCTCCGGGCCGGTCGTGATCAACGCGCCGCGCAGCGTGAGCATCGCCAGTGGCGGTGTTTTGTTTGGCGACGACGCCGTCTATCTCAACGCTCCCTACGTCGCGCTCGGCACGCCATTCCAGGCCCCGGTCGCTGCGGACTCGATCCTGCCGCCGTTCACGGTCGGCAATCAGCCGTTTAATTTCTCGCCGACCTTCGGCGCCGGTCATCTCACGGTGAACGCGGGCCTCATCGACATCGGCAATCTCTCGCTCCAAAATATCGGGCGCGCTGATTTTATCGCCGACGGCGGCGACATCCGTGGCGACGGAACCCTCAACGTGGCCGGCGAAATCTTCATCCGCGCCGGGCAGCTTTATCCGCCGACGGCCGTGACGTTCACGGTGGCTGCATCGGATTATCAAGATGAGGGGAAGACTCAACGCGGCTCGGTCACGATCGTCGCTTCGGGCAGCCGACAGTTGCCGCTTTCGGCGGGCGGGGTTTTGAATGTGTTTGGCTCGCGCATCGAGCAAGGCGGCGTGCTGCGAGTGCCCATCGGCACCATCAATCTCGGCTGGGATGGCACGGGCACCGCGCCGGTCAATCCCATCACCGGTCAGGCGGTGGCCGTCACGCGGATCCTGACCCTCGCGCCTGGCAGCATCACGTCCGTGTCGGCTGTCGATCCGGCGACCGGCCAGAGCCTGATTATTCCTTACGGAATCAATCTCAACGGCACCGCGTGGATCGACCCGACGGGCACCGACATCACGTCGGGTGGTGTGCCCGGGAAAATGGTTCACATCGCCGCGGTCAACGTCGCCGACCAAGTCGGTTCTTCCATCGACATCCGCGGCGGCGGCGACCTGTTCGCCTACCGTTTCATCAAAGGCATCGGCGGCACGACCGACATTCTCGCGTCGTCGAGCAGCTTCGCGGTGATGCCCGGATACGAGGCGGAGTTCGCGCCGTTCGCTCCCTTCAATACTGCGCCCGCCACGAGCAACCTCGGCTCCGATCCGGGTTACGTGAGCACGAGTGTCTCGGTAGGTGATCGCGTTTACCTCGGACAAAGCGACGGCCTTCGCGCGGGATTTTACACGCTGTTTCCTGCCCGCTACGCACTGCTGCCCGGCGCGTTCCTCGTCACGCCGCAAAGTGCCGCTCCGGTGGGTGGACTCGTCCTTCCCGACGGCAGCAGTCTCGTTTCCGGCTATCGCTTTAACGCCCTCAATGCGCCGCAGTCGCAACCTCAGCTTGCCCGATTCGAAGTCGCGCCGGGTAGCATCGTTCGGGCCCGTTCCGAGTACGCCGAGTTTTCCGCGAACGCCTATCTAAGGGATGCCGCGCTCGATCACGATCTCACGCCGCCACGGCTCCCGGTCGACTCCGGCCAGTTGGTTCTCGAGGCGACCAAATCCATGTCGTTGCAGGGCTCCGTCGCCTCCCGCGCTCCCGATGGCGGGCGCGGTGGACTCGTCGACATCAGCAGCCCGGTCGACATCCTGATCGCGGCGCCCGGCACCGCAGCAGTCGAGGGAAAACTCGTGCTCGACGCCGCGCAACTCAGCGGATTCGGCGCCGAAAGTCTTTTGATCGGCGGGATTCGCAAATCGGACGCGACCGGCACAAGCGTCACAGTCCAGACCACCAATCTCACCGTCGACAATGCCGGCAGCGTCTTGAGCGGCCCCGATTTGATTTTGGTCGCCAGCCGCTCCCTCGCTCTCGCTCCCGGTGCGTCGATCGAAGGTTCCGGTGCGCTCGCGAGTGAAGCGGAAACCCTGCGCCTCGGCGACCCCGCCGTGGCCGGTAGCGGCGATGGCACGCTGCTCCGTGTGAGCAGCGATCCAGGCGCGAGCATCGTGCGTTCGGGGGTCGATGCATCCACCGTCCCGCACATGGTCGTCGGGTCCGGCGCACGCGTCAGCGGCGGCGCCATCATCCTCGACTCGACCTACGCCACGAGTCTCGATCCGAACGCGATCCTGACCGCGCAATCCATCACGCTCGACAGCGGACGGATCAGCATCGTGCTCGAAAATGCGGGTGCGGGGCCGGGGGGCGAAGGCCTCGTGCTAGCGGGCGTCGCGCTGCAAAATCTTCAGTCTGCGCAGCGCCTTTCTTTGCTGAGCTACTCGTCGATCGACGTTTACGGCACCGGCCAGTTCGGCGGTTCCGGGGTGGTCAGTCTCGGCCTGCATGCGTCGAAAATCCGCGGCTTCAACAGCACTGGCGGCACCGCCACTTTCGTCGCGCAGGATATCACGCTCGACGGCCCCTTCGCCGCGGTTTCCACGCTTGCGTCCACCATCGCCCCGCCCGCGACGCTCGGCTCGCTGTCCACGCCCGCGCTGGCCCTGCTGGCACCCGGCGGGACGCTCGCCTTCAATGCCGCGACACTTCACCTCGGTGCGAATCAGCTCCGCGTTTCGCAATACGGAAGCCTCATCCTGAGCGCCACCGGCGGCATCATCGGCGAAGGCACCGGCGGGCTGAAAACGCAGGGCGATCTGGCCATCACGGCGCCCGCCATCGTGGGGGCAACCGGCGCGACCCAAACCATTGAGGCGCGCGGCGCGCTCACCATTTCCGCGCCGTTCGGCGGCATTGCCGGCTCCCTCGCGAGCGGGCTCGGCGCGCGGTTCACTTTCATCGGATCGAGTGTCACCGATACCGCCCCGATTCTCCTCCCGAGCGGCTCGCTCACCCTCCGCGCGACCGCGGGCGACATCCTGCTCGGCGCGGCTCTCGACGTGAGCGGAACGGCGCAAACCTTCCACGATCTAGTTAAGTACACCGACGGCGGCGAGGTCAGCCTCATCGCCGATGTCGGCTCCGTGCTGATCGCGCAGGGCGGCGCCTTAAATGTGTCCGCGCAATCCGAGGGCGGGAGCGCGGGACGCGTTTCCATCGCCGCGCCCAAAGGCGCCTTGAATCTCGGAGGAACTCTCCTCGGTCCAGGTGGCGCGTTCGATCTCGACGTCGGCAGCCTGCCCAGCCTCGCCGCGATCAATGCCGCACTCGACGCCGCCGCATTTACGAAGTCCCGCATCTTCCGCATCCGCACGGGCGATGTGCTCGTCGACGGGTTCGCGACCGCGCAGAATTTCGACCTGTCCGCGGATCGCGGCGCCATCACGGTCACCGGCACGATCGACGCTTCCGGCCCGACCGGCGGCAACATCGTTCTCGCCGCGAGCGGCGAGGTCGCTCTCGCTTCTGGATCGCGGCTTTCGGTCGCCGGGCTCGATTTCAACCATGCTGGGAAAGGCGGCTCGGTCTCGATCGAGACTCGCGGAGTAGGCGGTGCATCGATCGAGATCAGGAACGGTTCGACCATCGATCTCTCCATCGCCGCCGCGGTTGCGCCCGGGCAGTTCACCGGCACCCTGCACCTGCGCGCCCCGCAGAGCGCGGGGAACAGCGATCTTCAAGTCGGGGCCTTCAACGGCACCATCGTCAACGCGTCACTCATCACGATCGAGGGCTACGAAATCTTCGACCTCACCTCCACGGGCGGCGCTATCGACGCAGCGGTGCGCGACGCGGTGAAAGCCAACGGCATCGTGTTTGTTGGCGACTCAGGCGCGGCAAGCCCGGGCTACGTGGCCATGCACGACCGGCTGCTCCTGAACAACGCCGGACTCGATTCGGTCGTCAGCATCGTGCCCGGCGCCGAGCTCATCAACACTGCCGGCGATCTCACACTCGGGAGCACCAATTCAACCGCCACTTCGGACTGGGATCTTTCCACGTTCCGTTTCGGTCCGAAAGGCGCGCCCGGCGTGCTCACCATGCGTGCTTCCGGCAATCTCGTCTTTTTCAACACCCTCAGCGACGGCTTCGCTTCCAGCGCTTACGACGCGCCGCTGCTCGCTCAAAACACGGCTCTCGCCGCCAATGCCCAATCTTGGACCTACCGCCTCGTCGCCGGCGCGGATTTCTCGGCCGCCGATTTCCATCGCGTCGAGGCCGATCTCCCGGCTGACACCGGTTCGTTGCTCCTTGGTAAAAACAACGGCATCAACATCGCCAATCCCTTTGGCCCGAATGCGCTCACGAGCAGGGCCATCAAGGGTTTTTACCAAGTGATCCGCACCGGCTCCGGCGACATCGACATCGCCGCCGGGCGCGACGTCCAGCTTCTCAATCACTTCGCCACCATCTACACCGCCGGCACGCAAATCAGTGATCCCACCGTGCTTCCCGGCGGCGCTTTCGACCTGCCGATCCTGAGCGAGTTCGACGGTCAGAGTGTCCTCGGCGCGATCCAGCACCGCAGCCCCTACCCCGTCGCCTACACCCTCGCCGGCGGCAACGTCACGCTCCATGCCGGGGGCGACATCGCCCACCTCACTCAAGACTCCAGCGGCGCGCTCATCCCCGATTCCGAGCGGCAACTTCCGAACAACTGGCTTTATCGCCGCGGCTACGTCGATCCGGCCACGGGTCTCTTCGGCATCGCTCGTTTCGGCGACGTCGCCTCGACCACCTGGTGGGTCGATTTCAGCAATTTCTTCGAAGGCATCGCCGCCCTCGGCGGCGGAAACGTGACGCTCAATGCCGGGCGCGACATCGCCAATGTCGACGCGCTCATCCCCACCAATGCCCGCATGCCGAAGGGCGCTCCCGACCAGGCGAAACTCCTCGAACTGGGCGGCGGCGACCTCGTCATCCGCGCCGGGCGCGACATCGACGGCGGCGTTTATTATGTCGAGCGCGGCACCGGCACGCTCGCCGCCGGCAACCGCATCCACACCAACGCCACCCGGTCCCCTTCCCTCGGCACCATCACCGTGCCATCGACGGTCTTCTCAAATAAAACCTGGCTGCCGACGACGCTTTTCCTCGGGAAAGGCAGCTTCGACGTCAGCGCCCGCGGCGACCTCCTGCTCGGGCCGGTCGCAAATCCCTTCCTGCTCCCCGGCGGCTACAGCAATACCTTCTGGTACAAGACGTACTTCTCGACCTACGCCGCCAGCGACACCGTGGACGTCGCTTCGCTCACGGGGCGCGTCGGTTTCCGCACCGCGGCCACGCTTCCGACCGAAGGCCTCGGCGGCTCCACGCCCATCCTTGAGGCCTGGCTCCAAAACGTCGACCTGCTCCCGCCGAATACCCAGACGCTTTCCTATTACCAGCCCTGGCTCCGCCTCAATGAAACCAGCGTCGTGCCTTTCCACACCGTCGTCGGCATCATGCCGCCCACGCTGCGCGCCACGGCGTTTGCCGGCGACATCAGCATCATCGGCGACATCACGCTCTCGCCCGCGCCGACCGGCACCATCGACCTCGCCGCCTCCGGCTCCATCAGCGCCTTGCAGGTGAACGGCGTCACCACACTCAACGGCGTCGAAACCTATTCCTGGGACACTTCCCGCATCAATCTTTCCGACGCCAACCCCGACTCCATCCCCGGCATCGCGTCGCCGTACGCCTTCCAGACGCTCGCGGGCATCACCTCCGGCACCGCCCGCGTCACCCTGCCGGGCATGCTCACCTTCACAGATAACCTCTTCAACGAAACCGGCTCCACGCAGGGCGCGAGCGGCGTCCTTCAGGTGAAGCAGGCCCTGCACGCCCCGGGCATCCTGCACGCAGGCGACGCCGAGCCCGTCCACCTCTACGCGGGCGAGGGCGACATCTCCGGCGTCACGCTCTTTTCGGGGAAAGCCGCGCGCGTCATCGCGGGACACGACATCGCCGACATCGAGCTTTTCGTCCAAAACGTTGCGAGCGCCGACACCACCCTCGTCGCCGCCGGGCACGACCTCATCGCCTATGCGCCGAACTCCCCCTATCGGGTCCGCGCGCAATCCCCCGGCAACGCCCTCGATGTCGGTGCCAGCGCCCTTGGTGGCGACCTCCAGATCAGCGGTCCTGGCATCCTTGAAATCCTCACCGGCCGTAACCTCGATCTCGGCGTCGGGCCGAACAATCCGGACGGCACCGCGGTCGGCATCACGAGCATCGGCAATGCGCGCAATCCCTACCTCCCTTTTGCCGGCGCATCCATCATCGCCGGCGCCGGCATCGGGCCCGCGCTCGGTCTCGCCAGCAGTGATCTCGATTTCCCCGCCTTCCGAAAACTCGCGCTCGATCCCGCCATCGGTCTTCCCATCGTCGGCAAGCTCCTCGGCATTAAGGATGCCGACGCCGACGCCATCACAACCGCCTTCAATCAGCTCTCAGCCGAGCGTCAGGCCGCCCTTTCACTCGATCTTTTCTACCTGCTCCTGCGCGATGCCGGGCGCGACCATGGCGACCCGGCCTCGCCCGGCTTCGGGACCTACGCGGGCGGGTTCGCCGCCATCGACGCGCTTTTCCCCGGCAGCGAATGGAAGGGCGACATCTCCCTCACCTCCCGCGGCATCAAGACGAAAAACGGCGGCGACATCAACCTGTTCGCGCCCGGCGGCACGCTCACCGTCGGCTTCGAGATCGCCGGCAGCCAAGCCTCCGACCAAGGCATCCTGACCGAGACTGGCGGCCACATTTCCATCTTCACCCACGACGACGTGATCGTGGGAACCTCGCGGATCTTCACCCTCCGCGGCGGCGACGAGATCATCTGGTCCACCGTCGGCGACATCGCGGCGGGCGCCTCGTCGAAGACCGTCCAATCCGCCCCTCCCACGCGCGTCCTCATCGACCCGCAGAGCGGTGACGTGAAAACCGACCTCGCCGGCCTCGCGACTGGCGGCGGCATCGGTGTGCTCGCGAGCGTGAAAGGCGTGCCACCCGGCGACGTCGATCTCATCGCTCCCGGCGGAGTCATCGACGCGGGCGACGCAGGCATCCGCGTCTCGGGGAATTTGAACATCTCAGCCGTCCAGGTCCTGAACGCCAGCAACATCCAGGCAGGCGGCACCACGGTCGGCACACCCAGCGTCACGGTCGCTGCCCCGAATCTAGGTAGCCTCACCGCTGCCTCCAACACCGCCGCCGCTACGACCAGTGCGGCCACCGACGCGACCAAGAAAGCCTCCGCGCCGCCGCCGCCGCCCGAAGAACTTCCGTCCATCATCACCGTTGAAGTCCTCGGCTACGGCGGCGGCGAAGCTGAGACGCCCTGATGCCCTTCCGCCCGCCGGGGCGATGACCGCGATCGAAATTCCGGCGGTTGAATCCCGACGTTCAGCCCGCTACGCATCAAGGATGACTCTCCCCATTCGCATTCTCGCCGTCGCCTTTTTTTCCACCGCGGCGCTCGCGGAAGGGCCGGTGGATGGACAGTTCCCGCCGCCAAAACCCGCGGAAGGAATGTGGGAGAGCCTCTTCACCGGAACGTTGGAAGATCAATGGACCAGCATGAGTGTGTCGGTGAAAGGCGCGTTCCTTTCCACCACACCGAACCCCGATCGCCCCGGGGAATACATCCTGCACATCGCGCGCGGACCGACCGGAGTGATTCGTTCGATGAAGGTGTACGAGAACTTCGTGCTCGAATACGAGTGGCGCCACCTCACCGAGGCTCCCAATGCGGGCGGCGGCAACGGCACCTCGGGCAATTCCGGCGTGCTTGTCCGCCACAGCGCGTTTCCCGCCTTCGGCAGCCCGTTCCCGCGCGAGGGTTACGAAATCCAAGTGTGCAATCTCGGTAACGGTTCGTGGTACACGAGTCACGGGGACATTTTCACGCTTCCCGGCTCCATCTCGAAAGCGATCCCGGACCCGCGTTTCGGCCGGTCGGATTCGTGCGGCATCCGCTCGATGCCTGTGGTTTTTAACGGGAGCAAGACCGGAGAATGGAACCGCATCCGGCTCACATGCATGGACGGCATGATCCAAAACGAGGTGAACGGCGCCCTGGCGAGCACACTCCACCGGGTGTCGCCGCGCAAAGGTTACATGAGCATCGAGAGCGAGGGCGCGCCGGTGGAGTTCCGCAATATGCGCCTCCAGGAACTCCCGCCCGACCCCGATCTGGCGCCGCAACATCTCGTCCCGCTCCTGCCCGTGCCGATGACGACCGACTACATCACCGCGCGGACGGTGACCGATCTACCGACGGGCAACTTCATCGCGAGTGTGGATGCGAAGGACGCACTTCCGCTGTCGGCCTTGGTCGCCGGTCTCGACCTTCCCGATACCGAAGTCACCGGACGCGTGGCGGTGACCGTGTGGGATGGAAAAGTGAGCGTGAAGGCTAAGGGAAACCCCGTCGTCGTCGATCAACTGCTGCGCGCCGATGCGAAGGGTCTGTTGCATTTGGAGATGGGCAAATTCGGTCATGTGCTCATTTTCCGGCCCGTCAAAAAATAACGCTTACGTGTCGGCGGACTTTTCGATTGCGCGCATCCTTCGCGCTGATACAAGCCGCTCGATCACTCGTGTTACGAGCTTTGCGCATTCGTGCGTTTGCACCGTGAAAGTAGGTCAAAAAAGTAGAACACGGGCAATGTCAGTAGTCGAAAACGGCTATTTTACTCGGTTAGCCGGCGTGGCGAAATGGCAGACGCAACGGACTTAAAATCCGTTTTCACGAAAGTGGAGTGCGGGTTCGAGTCCCGCCGCCGGCACCCCGCCCGCGCGTGGCCTTTTTTATTTCGCGAGCGACTCTTTTTGGCCATACATCGCGCGCTATGAAACTGCTTCCCCTCGCCCTCATCGCTGCTCTCGCCGTCTCCGTCGCGCGGGCGGAGACGATCGACCTCGGTGCCGGTGCGACACTCGATTTGGTGGCGATCGAACCGGGCACGTTTGTCCAGGGTTCGCCTGCGGAGGAGCCGGGGCGAGGCGACGACGAATCGCACCGCACGGTGCATCTGACGCGCGCATTTCTGATCGGAAAATCTCCGGTGACTCGCGGGCAGTTCGCACGCTTTGTCGCGGCGACTCGCTATCGGACGGAAGCGGAGAGTGGACCGTCGGGAGGATTCGGTTGGGACGGGGCGCAACTCACGCAGCGGCGGGAGTTCACCTGGCGAAATCCGGGATTTCCGCAGACGGATGAACATCCGGTGACGATCGTGAGCTACAACGATGCGCAGGCGTTCCTGAAGTGGCTCTCACGCACCACTCGGCGCACCTTCACCCTGCCGAGCGAAGCGCAGTGGGAATATGCCGCGCGCGCCGGAGCGGCGGCGGCTCCCGCGGCGGAATCCGCCTGGCACAACGGCAACTCCGGCAATGCCACACATCCGGTCGGCGAAAAGGCTGCGAATGTGTGGGGACTCCAGGATGCGATCGGGAACGTGTGGGAGTGGTGCGAGGATTGGTATGCGCCGTATGCCGGCGGCGAGGTGAGCGATCCGCTGCAACGCGCCTCGAATCTTTCCGATAAACCGAGGCGCGTGCTCCGTGGCGGTTCGTGGTTGCGTGATCCCAAGTTTTGCCGCCCGGCGGCCCGTTACCGCAACGATCCGCTGAGCCGCAACGCGGATAACGGATTTCGAGTGATAACGATGGCTTTGGAAGCCGTGCCCGCGGCTCCGGCGGTGCAACTCGAAAGACCGATCGAGACGGCCCGCACCCCGGTCGAGGATGCAGCCCCAGCGCCAATCCCGACCACTCACACGACGCGCGCGGTCGCTGCCGGCGCGTCGGTGTTGTGGATGTTGGTTTTTGCCATTCCGGTGCTGCTCTTCGGGTTGGTCATCCTCGTGGCGGTGTTAAAGCGGTTTGCGAAGCCCCTCAGCGCCGTGTCCGGCGGTCGGGGAATGGCGTCAATCGGCGGGTCGGGCCGATTGCGGACGCGCATCGTCGATGACGGATTTTGGATTCAGGGGGATTCGCTCGCTCGCGGGGCGACGCTCGCGTGCCGTTACACCAATGGCATGGGCACGCAGAGCACACAGGTTCCGTATGAGCCCGGCGCGGGCGGGCAGTTTGTCTTCACCGGATCGCGGCCGTCGAATGTCTCGGTGTCGGTGATCGGTGCCGCCGGCGGATCGAGTATGGTGGACGACTTCTCGAACGATACGCCTTTCACCCGGCATCCCCCCGCCTACTAGCCGATGCGCGGATGCGTCCTGGCGCCGGATGGCACCGATACGGCGCTGATCGCCCGGAGTCGGCGGGCGCTGGTGTCGGCGGGAATGGAGCCCGAAATCGTGGTGGGGCCAGTCGCGTGGGAGGCGCGTCTCCGCGCAGCCGATGAGCCGCTGCTCGTTCTCGAAGCGGGCGCATGGTTTTGCCAGACGTCGCCCATCGCGCCGATCCCACCGAGTGCCACGGGCCGCCCGTTGCTGGCGCTCGGGGCGCTGCGTTCACCGGATGGCGGACACCATCCCGAAGCGGCACGATGGAAGACATTGCTGGAAAAACGCGGTGGCGATTGGAACCGATGGCGACTCTTCACGCCCCCGATTCCGACTCCCTTGTGCGCCTACCTGGAACCCGAGGTTGCCCGCGCGCTCGGCGCCGCCGATGGGCGTTGGCAGGCCGTGCTCGGGAGACGGGATTTTCGCAAGCTGCATCTGTCGGCGCTTGATGTGTTCAGCTTTCCCGAAATGCGAATCCTGCAGGTGGTGACTTCCATCCAAATCGGCGGCGCCGAGCGGGTGACGCTCGATCTGGCGCATGAACTCACCACCGCGGGAGCCGCCGTCGGAGTGGTATCGCTCGGGCGCGCGACGCGAGCGAGCTTTCCGAAGCCACCGCACTTTACCGACCTCGCGCACATCCCGCGCACCGCCCGGGACCGCGCGGAGGCTGTGGCAAAAGTGGCAGCTGCATTCGGGGCGGACATCGTGCATGGGCACCTGCTCGGCGGTGATGAAACGCGCGAGCTGAAACGCCACGGATGTCCGGTTGTCGTGACCCTCCACAACATGCCGGAGGCGTGGCCCGCGGCTTTCGGCGAACTGCGCACCGGGGAAGTCGATCTCGTGATCGCCTGCTCGTGCGCGGTCGAGGAAGGGGCGCGGCGTCTCGGCGTGACCGCGCGGACCGTGTGGAACGGGATCGATCCGGCCAAGGCCATCCGAACCCCCGCACGGAGCGACGCCGGGTTCCGGCTCCGACGCGAACTCGGATGGAGCGAGTCGGATTTCGTCGTGCTCGCGATCGCGAATCCTCGCCGCCAAAAACAGATGAACCGCCTCCCGGCGATCCTGTCTCATTTGCAAACCCGGATCGGAGCACGCGCCGCGCGTCTCCTGATCGCGGGCGCACCGGCACGCGGAAGTCGCGACGCGGAGGACGCGGCGAACCAACTCGAAACGGCGATCCGCGATTCGCCGATGGCCGCGGATATTCACTGGCTCGGAGCGGTGCAGGAAATCGGAGACGTGCTGGCGGTGGGCGACGCGCTCCTCTCCGTGAGCGCGTTTGAGGGGCTCAGTCTCGTCCATCTCGAAGCGCTCGCGGCTGGTCTGCCGGTGGTCGCGACCGATGTGGGCGGAACGGGCGAGATCGCGGCGCAGTCGCCGGGTCTTTGCCTCGTGCCGGCCGATGCCTCGGATGAAACCATCGCCGATGCCCTGTCCGGCGCCCTCACTCACCCCAAGGGTTTTCCACGGAGCTTCACGCGCGAGACGATGGCGGCGCGCACGCGCTCGCTTTACCGCCGCATCCTCCATCGCCATGAGAAACCCGGCGATGGCGTGTGGTTGATCACGAACAATTTCTCGACTGGCGGTGCGCAATCGAGCGCGCGGCGCCTGCTGCTCGGACTCGCCGCGAGGGGGGTGAAAGTGCGCGCCGCTGTGGTCGAGGAGCATCCGGCGCATCCCACGGTCGGCCGCGCGGCATTGCTGGATGCGGGTATCCCGGTACTGGCAGTCCCGCCGCCCGGGGCGATCGACGCTCCCGATGCCGTCGCGCGCGTGCTCACTGCGATCGATCGCGACAGACCACGCGCGGTGCTTTTCTGGAATCTGATCCCCGTATTTAAGATCCTCCTCGCCGACGCGCTGCTCGATGTACCGACCTTCGACGTCAGTCCCGGCGAAATGTATTTTGCCTCGCTAGCGCGCTACTTTGCAAAACCCCTGCCGGGGCTCCCGTATCGCGGTGCTCGCGATTACGGCGCAAGGCTCGCGGGGGCCGTGGTAAAATACGCGGGAGAAGCGGCGCGCGCCTCGGCGACCCTCGGCACGCCGGTCCACGTCGTCCGAAACGGCGTCCCGCTTTCCAAAACTCCCCGCGCGCGACGAACCAATCAGACGTTCACCATTGGCACCGCCGCGCGCCTTTCACCCGACAAGCGCTTGATGGACTTGATCGACGCGGTGCGAATCGCCGCGAGCGAACTGCCTCCCTTTGTCCTGTGTATTGCCGGCGGAAGTGAGCGCGGGCACGAAGCTCATGTGGAGTTGCTGCGGGAACACGCCCGCGGACTGCCTGTCGAATGGTGCGGCGAACTGCCCTCCACGAGCGACTTCCTCACCCGACTCGATCTCTTCGTGATGATCTCGGAACCATCCGGCTGTCCGAATGCCTCGCTCGAAGCGATGGCGGCGGGAGTGTCGGTGATCGCGACCGACGTAGGCGGAGCGAGTGAACAAATCGTGGACGGCGTGACTGGCCGCCTCGTGCCGCGGCGCGATGCTGTAGCCTTGGCAAGAGCCATCGTCGATCTCGCGCAGGATGCTCCACTGCGCGAGCGGCTCGCCACCGCGGCGCGAAACCGGATCGGCGAGGAGTTTTCGCTGGATCAAATGCTCGACGGCTACTCGCGCATCTGCGGCATCTAGCCAGCCGGCGCCCGTCTACTTCGGCAGATAGGGCCCGACCACTTCCTTCCAGATCGCATAGCCCGCCGCGTTCATGTGCAGTTTGTCGTCGACGAAAATATCCGGCTTCGGGAGCCCGTCGGCGCCAAGCATGTGGGTGAATACATCGATGAACTTCATGTGCGGCTGATCCTTGATCCATGCTTCGATGGCAGAATTCACGACCTTCACCTTCTCGACCTGCGCCCAACGCGCGGGATTGCCCGCGATGGAAATGTAGGCGAGATCCGTCTCTGGCAGTTTCGCGCGCACTTTTTCCACAAAGGCCTTAAAATCGGCGATCACGCGCTCGGGAGATTTTCCCGCGTTGAGATCGTTGCCGCCGGAGTAGAAGACAATCATCCGCGGCGCGTATGGGATGACGATGCGATCGGCGAATGCAGTCGCGTCTTCGATTTGCGATCCGCCGAAGCCTCGATTTAAGACGCGATGCTCGGGAAAATCCGAAGCGAGCGTTTTCCAAAGACGGATGCTCGAACTGCCCACGAAAACGATCGACCCCTTCTCCGGAGGGTGCGCCTTGTCCGTGGACTCGAATGCCACGATCTCTTTTTCCCATTTCTCCGACGCGGCGGGCGTCTCTGCCGCGAAAACCGTTGGGATGGTGAGGAAGGTGGCGAAAACGAGATGGAGGAGCGGTTTAATCATAGGAGTCTGCCCCGATTTACGCTCGCCACACCTCGGAATGCACGCGCCTATTGTCGCGCGCCTCGTTTTAGCCTATTTGCTCCGACTCCATTTTCCAAACTTGTGAAAATCACCCTATTCATTCCGTGTTTCGTGGACCTGTGTTACCCGCAGGCCGGGATCAGCATGGTGCAGATCTTCGAGCGCCTCGGTCATAAAGTGGACTATCGCCCGGCGATCACTTGCTGTGGACAGCCCGCGTTTAATTCGGGGTATTGGGACGAAGCGAGGCCCGTCGCGGAACGCACGCTCGATCTTCTCGGCGACGCCGAAGTGGTGGTGAGCGCCTCGGGATCGTGCGGAGCGATGCTGAAGGTTTTTTATGGCGAACTTTTCGCCGGCACGGAACGCGATGCGGCCGCGAAGGTGCTCGCGGGAAGATGCTTCGAGTTCACCGATTTTCTGGTGAATCAACTCGGCGTCACCGACCTCGGCGCCAGCTTTCCGGCGAAAGTCACTTTCCACGACGGCTGCCACGGCATGCGCGAACTCGGGGTAAAATCGCAACCGCGGAAGCTCCTCGAAAAGGTGCGCGGTCTCGACCTCGTGGAAATGAAGGAAGCCGAAAGTTGCTGCGGGTTCGGGGGCACGTTCGCAGCGAAATTTCCCGCGATCTCGACTGCGATGGGTGAAGTAAAATGTGCCTCAGCCGTCGAGACGGGCGCCGATTTCATCGTGTCGAACGACTCGAGCTGCCTGATGCAAATTCAAGGGTTGCTCGATCGGCAGGGCAAGCCGCTCAAGACTCTGCACATCGCCGAGGTGCTCGCAAAACGATGAACGCTCCGGTCGATCAATTTCGCGAAGATTCCACGCGCGTGGCGCACGACGATGAACATCGCCGGCGGATCTCCGGCGCGCTCGGAAAGTACTACGTTGCGCGCGACCGGCAGGTCGGTCGCTATCAGGATTGGAACGCGGCGCGTCAGGCCGCCGGTGAGATCAAATGGGAAGCCGTCAATCACCTCGATCGCTATCTTGAGGAGTTTGCCTCGAAGCTCGAAGCCCGGGGCGGCAAAATCTTTTGGGCGAATAACAGCGCCGAAGCGCGAGAGTATATCCTCGGGGTCGCCCGCGATAAGAAGGCGCGTTGCATCGTGAAATCAAAGGCGATGACGGCGGAGGAAATCCACCTCAACGACGCGCTGGAAAAGGAAGGCTACGAAGTCGTCGAGTCCGACCTCGGCGAATACATCGTCCAGCTCCGCAAGGAGGCGCCTTACCATTTTGTCTTTCCCGCGATGCACCTCTCGCGCGGAGAGATCAAGGAACTCTTCGACCGTGAGGTGGGCAACGTGCCGAGCGACAGCCCGGAGGATTTGACGATGGTCGCGCGCCGCGTGATGCGGCAGAAATATTGCCAGGCGGACATCGGGATCAGCGGCGCCAACTTCGCCATCGCGGAGACGGGCATGATTTCGATCACCGAAAACGAGGGCAATGCGCGCCTCACGACCTCGCTGCCGAAGGTGCACATCGCGGTGATGGGAATCGAAAAGGTTCTGCCCAGGCTCGCGGATCTTGCGCTCTTCCTCCCGCTGCTCGGCACCGCCGGCGCCGGACAGGCGATGACTTGCTACAACTCCATGATCGGAGGTCCGCGGCTGCCAGGAGAATGTGATGGGCCAGAGGAATTCCACATCGTGCTCCTGGACAACCACCGCACCCGCCTCCTAGCCGATCCTGAGCAGCGCGACGCGCTCCACTGCATCCGGTGCGGCGCGTGCCTCAATGTGTGCCCGATTTTCAAAAACGTCGGCGGCCACACCTATGGGACGACGTATCAGGGGCCAATCGGCTCGGTGATTACCCCGCACTTTCGCGGTTTGCAGGATTGGAAACATCTCTCCAACGCCTCGTCGCTCTGCGGCGCTTGCACCAGCGCCTGCCCGGTGAAAATCGACATCCATCATCACTTGCTCCACAACCGCCGCAATGCCGCGAAGCAGAAACCGCGTTGGTGGGAGGCGCTGGCATTTCGTGCCGCGGCATTGGTGCTCAACCGGCCGAAATTGTTCGCCGTACTAGGCCGTCTCGGAAAAATCGGGCAAAAACTGCATCCGCTCGTCGAGGGCACCTTGCTCGATCCTGCCCGGGCCTGGACTGCAACGCGGGACACTCCCAAACTCGCCCCGCGGAGCTTCCGTGACTATTGGACGACCCGGCAATGAACGGAAAAACGGCGATCCTTACACGAATCCGAGAGGCGTTGCGCGAACTGGCGCCGGTCCCTGGTCACCACGGCGAACCTCTCGGAGCGCAGCATCATGGCGAACCGCCCAAGGAGTTTGGAAACTGGCTTCCCCATGTGGACGACTCGATGGAGGCGCAAATCGAAGCGTTTGCAAAAAACTCGGCTGACTTGAAGACGGAGTTTCATGTGCTCGCGAGTCGGGAGGAATTGCCGGCGCGCCTCGCTGCGCTCGCCGCCGAAAATCAGTGGAAGCGCGTGGCGACTCACTCGGGTTCGCTCACCGATTTCGCCGTTCCCGCGATGAAGCTCCCGGTGCTGGCGACCGATGGCGGTTATCAAACTGCCGAGATGGAGCAGTGCGATGCAGGCATCACGGAGTGCGATGCGCTCGTCGCGCAGACTGGAAGCGTGCTGATCACCGCTCGAAGCGCCGGCGGTCGCGCGCTGTCAGTCCTGCCACCGCACCACGTTGTTGTCGCATCGAGGGACCAGCTTCTTCCCGACCTGCCGTCCGCCTACGCGCTGCTGGAGAAACGTTACGCTGGCAATTGGCCGAGTTTCATCTCGTTCATCACCGGCCCGAGCCGCACCGGTGACATCGAGCGCATTCTCGTTCTCGGCGCGCACGGCCCGAAGCGTCTCACCGTTTTTCTCTGCTAAGTCCGATGCCATCTCTCGCTCCGAATCCTGAATCGCGAGTCCTCATCACCGGCGGCGCCGGCTTCATTGGCAGCGCGCTGATTTGGGAACTCAATCGACGCGGATGCGAAAATCTGGTCGTCAGCGACATCCTCAACACCAACGAAAAGTGGAAGAACCTCGTGCCGTTGCGGTTTGCGGACTACCTCGAAGCGGACGATCTGCGTCCGCGTCTTGAAAGCGGCGGACTTGGAAAGTTCGATTACATCTTTCACCTCGGAGCGTGCTCGGCGACGACCGAGCGCGACGCGACCTATCTTATCCGCAACAACTACGAATTTACCAAGGACCTCGCTTCGTGGTCGCTCAAGGCCGGCGCTCGTTTTGTCTATGCGTCATCCGCCGCGACGTACGGGGACGGCGCGGCAGGGATGAACGAGACCGAGCCGAACCTCGCACGGTTCCGGCCATTGAACATGTACGGTTACTCCAAGCACCTCTTCGACCTTCATGCGTCGCGCGAGGGCTGGCTGAATCGCGTAGTGGGCTTGAAATATTTCAACATCTTCGGCCCCAACGAAGGACATAAGGACGACATGCGAAGCTTGGTCCACAAGAGCTACGCGCAGGCGCTGGAGACCGGAGTCATTCGCCTTTTCAAAAGCTACAAACCCGAGTTTCGCGATGGGGAGCAGATGCGCGATTTTCTTTATGTGAAGGACGCGGTGGCGATGACGTTGCACCTCGCTGCGCAACCGACAGCCGGCGGGCTCTTCAATATCGGATCTGGCGAGGCGCGCACCTGGGTCGAACTGGCCACCGCCGTCTTCCGCGCCCTTGATCGCGAGCCTCGCATTGAATTCATCGAGATGCCCGACGCGTTGCGCGGAAAGTATCAGTACTTCACGCAAGCCGACATCGGCAAGGTGCGTGCGGCGGGGTACGGGGAGCCGGTCACGCCACTCGCAGACGCGGTCGCAGATTACGTGCGGAACTATCTCATTCCCGGCACCGCACTCGGCGACGAAGTCCCGTGAAGTCGACAGGCGGGCGGGCGGTTACGTGAGCGCGCCGCCGCAGCTCGATCCGGCACCAGCGGTGCAGCCGAAACAGTGTTCGCCCGTCGCGATGGAGCGTCCTTCGAGGGCGGATGGATCGATGTCCCAAAGATAAGCGCGACCATTTCCGGCGAGCGGCATGTGCAGCATTTGGTTGAAGTCGCAGTCGTGGACCTCGCCTTCCCAACTGACGTTGATCGTATTCCGGCACATGAGACCAGCGACGGTCTCCGGGTTAAACGAGTCGGCAAGCAGGTCGAGGTATGCCTCGTATTTCCCCTCGTGTCGCAGCCAGCTCGCGAACCGCGCGATAGGCAGGTTTGTGATGGTGTAGAGACTGTCGAAGACGATGCCGAAATGCGCCTTGAGTTCGCGTTTATAGTCCGCTTCCAGGGCCGCTTGCGGACTCGGAAGATAGTCGCCGTTTGGATTGTAAACGAGATGCAGCGGCAACTCCGCCCGCGTGCCGTAGCCGATGCGGTTAAGCAGTTGAAGCGCGGCGATGCTCGCGTCGAAGACCCCATCGCCGCGTTGCTCGTTTACATTCTCCGGGCGGTAACACGGCATGGAAGCAACGATCTCGATTTCGTTCTCCGCGAGAAATTCCGCCAACCCATCGTGCTTGGGATCGAGAAGGATCGCCAGGTTGCACCGATCGATGATTCGGCGGCGCTGCGGAAATGCTCGGACGCGGGTGAGTAAATGGCGAAAGTCCGGGATCATTTCCGGTGCGCCTCCCGTGAGGTCGAGCGTCGGTATGTCCGTGGCGGCGAACCAATCCACGATCCGGTCGACGGTTTGACGGGAGATGATTTCCTTCCGCTTCGGACCGGCATTTACATGGCAGTGGACGCAAGTCAGGTTGCACAGCTTGCCGACGTTGATCTGAAGGATTTCGGGATGCCCTCGGCGTAGCGAGACCCCGCGATCAGCAAGAGCGGTGTCGAAACGATTCATCGGCTAACAACATCCGCCGCCTCCACCCGAGTCGCAACAACTGGACTCTGCGGTCGTCGCGTCATACCCGAGGCCCTTCGTCTCGCGCGGCTGGCGAGTGGTGCGTGCGCTGTCGAATGGCTCGGCTTCGTCGATCGGGACCGGCGTATGGGGCTCGACGAAATCGAAGTGCTGCGCATAGGGCGCCTTTTTGTACAACTGAAACGTCTTGTCGCAAACGGCAGTACGGACGCCGCGGGTGATGTGGTGGTCGTCGTCGTCGAGGACCGCCTTGAACGGCCCGCGATATACGACGGCCTGAAAGCGCTCAAAACACGGGCCCTGCTTGCCTTTGAACGCCTCGATCGTGAGCGAGCGAAACTCGATCCCGCGCACGGTCTTCCACGGTTCCGCGTCACGCTTGAGGATTTGGATGCCGTAGAATCCAGCTTCTTCAAACGCCTCGACGAAGGCCTCCTCGGTGAGCGCGCCGCTGATGCAGCCACTCCACAACTCCGGGTCATTTTGCAATTCGACGGGCACCTCCTCGTCGCACACGATGTCGGAAATCACCGCCCGTCCGCCGAGTCGCAGCACACGGAAGATCTCTTCGAAAAGTTGCCGCTTGGCGCGCGACTCGACGAGATTCAGGACGCAATTCGAAACGACGGCGTCGACCGATTCGGAGGCGACGAGCGGTTCACGGACGCGGATTTCCTGGGCAAGTTCCTCGGCCGCGAGGAAGGCATCCGCCGACGTGATCGGTCGCTCGCGCAACGCGGCGTCGAGTTTCTCCAGGTCAAGCGCGAGATCCTGAATTCGGCCCTTCCGAAACTCCACGTTTGAAAAACCGATCCGTTCCGCGACGACGGGAGCATTGCGACGGGCGACGTCGAGCATGGCATCCGTCATATCCACGCCGATCACCTTTCCTTCCGCGCCCACGACCTGCGCGGCGATGAAGCAGATTTTTCCCGTGCCGCTCCCGAGATCGAGCACCGTCTCGCCCGCGCGCAGATACCGACTCGGATCACCGCAGCCGTAGTCGCGTTCGATCACCTCCTTGGGGATCACTTTGAGGTACTGCGGGTCGTAATCAATCGGGCAGCATAACGCGGGCTCCTGAGCTTTAGCCCCGGCGGCGTAGCGTTCCTTCACAGCGGTTTCAACGGCAAGCGGTGTGGTCTTCATCGGCGGGGCGCGAACATATCCATGCGGAGCGAAACGAAAAGCGCAAAGACGGCTCGACGCGGGCATCTGCTCGGGAGAGACTCCGGCCCGCATGCAAACAGCCACACACGCAGCGACGGTCTCCGTGGTTGTGCCCGTCTGGCGGGAAGGCGCAAAACTCATCGGGCTCGTCGAGGCGATGCTCGAGTGGCCGGAGGTGCGTGAGGTGATCGTTTCGGTGGCAGAGGAAACGAGGGAGTTGCGCGAGGACCTGGAAGCCGCCGGAGCCCTCTGCGTGGCAGCCGGACGCCCGAGTCGCGGGCGGCAGCTCAATCTCGGCGCCCGGCACGCTCGCGGCGAGTGGCTGCTATTTCACCACGCCGACACCGAGATCTCGCGGGAACACGTCCAGGCCCTCGCGGCGTTGACGACCTCGGAGGAAATCGTGGGCGGCGCGTTTTACCGGAAGTTCGACGCGAGGCATCCGCATTGCCGCTGGATCGAGCCAATCGAGCGTTTCCATAATCGAAACTTCGGGGCGCTCTTCGGCGATCAATCGCTGTTTGCCCGTCGCGCCCATTTCGAAAAGGTCATGGGCGGGTTCGCCGATATTCCGTTGATGGAAGACGTGGAGTTTTCCAAACGGCTGCGCCGCTCGGGAAAGCTCGCGCTGCTCGATCCGCCGATCGCGACGTCGCCCCGAAAACATCAACATGGCGGCCCTTGGCTGACGACCTTCACCAACGCCGCGTTGATCGCCCTCTATCACCTTGGTGTCTCGCCGGATCGCCTCCACGCATGGTATTACCGCACCAGCGACGCCTCGTCGGCCGCATCTCCAGTCCTCAGCCAAACCAATGAAAACTAAACTCATCCTCATTGCCGCAGTTTCCATGCTCGCCTCCAACGCCCGCGCCGAAGTCGGTGCGTGGCAAAAGGATTACGACGCATTGCTAAAAAAATACGTCTCCGGAGGCGGTGTCCGGTACGCAGCATGGAAGGCGAGCGCTGCAGATATGGCGGCTCTCGACAAAGTCGTCGCTGCGATCGGCACGGAAAGCCCGGTGGCGCTGGGCCGGAATGACAAACTGGCCGTCTACATCAATGCCTACAACGCCTGGATCATCCATCTGGTCCTCGAAAAATATCCGATCAAAAGCGTAAAGGACTACGCGGTATTGTTCGGCATCTTTACCGGAAAGCACATCGAACTCGGCGGTGAAAAGATCAGCCTCAATCGACTTGAAAAGGATCTCGTCCTCAAAGGCATCGGGGAACCAAGGGCGCACTTCGCCCTGAACTGCGCGAGCCGCAGTTGCCCTGTCCTCATTCCAGCCGCCTACAATGGCGCGACGCTCGAAAAGGTGCTCGATGAACGCGCACGGGCGTACACGGTCAATCCGCTCGGCGTCAGCGTGTCGAAGGATGGAAAGAGCGCGAGTCTATCCAGCATTTTCAAATGGAACGACGCCGACTTCAAACCCGCAGGTGGGGCCGTGGCGTTCATCAATAAATATCGCCCGACACCGCTCGCTGCCGATGTGAAAGTGGATTTTCAAGACTACGACTGGAGTCTCAACGAAGCGAAATGACCGACGGGAGCCACGCTTCAAAATGGCCCGCGCGCTGGGCGGCGTTCCTCGATCCCATCGCCGGCGAAAAGGCGGACATGCTTCGCAAACGCTGGTCGGAACTTCCGGCCGAATTGCGCACGCCGAATCAAATCTCGGGCCGCCATCTCACGCACTGCGGCTTCACGCTCGGGGCGAGCTATTGCTCTTTTCACTGCACACATTGCTACCTCCCGAAAAACGCGAACGAGGTGCCCATCCCCTCCCTCGCCCAGATGCGCGAGCAGATCGACGCGAACCGCCGCCTCCAGGGGCCGGGCGGCGGATTGCAGATCACCGGCGGAGACGTGGCAGACGCGTACTGGCGCTCCGGCCGCCAGCAGGAGTTGGTGGACATCGTTCGTTACGTTTACGAGGTCGGCCTCGTGCCGATGGTCATGACGCACGGGCAGACGCTCATTGAGCATCCGGAGTTTTTGGAGCGGCTCGTCGTCGACGGCGGTTTGCGCCAGGTCGCCGTGCATATCGATATGACGCAGGCTGGCCGGCACGGTTACCCGATCGGTCGGGTGAAGACGGAGGCTGATCTTCATCCCGTCCGCGATGCGTTCACCGAACTCGCCCTCAACATGCGGCGCAAGACCGGAGCCCCGATCGAGTTTGCCCACAACTGCACCGTCACCCGGCGCAATATCGAGCACGTCCCGGAGATCATCCGGTGGTTTCTTGCGGACGCCGAACGGACACGGATCTGGCGGCTGTTAAGTTTCCAGCCGGAGGCTGATACCGGGCGCACGATCTTCTCCGAAAAGCCCATCACACCGTCCGATGTTTGGGAGAAAATCTGCGAAGGAACGAAACTCCCGCTGCGTCGCGACGCCACCATCTTTGGACATCCCGATTGCAATAGCTGGGCGTCGCTGCTCGTCGGTCGCCCGAGCGGCCAATACGCCCCGCTCCTGCCGGATGACGTCAAATGGGACGCCATTTTCGGGCGCGTTCTCGAGCGAATCGGTGGCCTGAGTCTTGTCACCGACGATGCCGGCACTGCTCCGTATCGCCTCGCTGGCGTGCTCGCGCGCAATCCCCTCCTCGCCCTTCGGGTCGCCTCCTACCTTGCCGTCCACTTCGCATCGGGAAAATTCCCGCGGCCCCTCCTCGCCTCACTCATCAAAGGCGACGTCCATACGTTCGGGATCGGCATCCACAACTTTATGGACGCAGCCAAGACCGCATGCGCCGACACCGACCCCGTCGTTCAATCGCGACTCGATTCATGCGTCTTCAAGGGCGCCGTCAAACAGGACGGCGAGTGGGTGGCCGTGCCGATGTGCCAGATGAATCAGGAACGCTGGAGTCGTGTGTACGATGAGCGCCTTCGCGATCCGCAGTTGCGTGATCTTCCCCAGATCCCGAAACCCGAAGCGCATCGCGACGAAAGGCAGTCGGCGTTGGTGTGAATGCCGCGGCCAGCCTTCCTACGGGGACACCGTAATTCTCAGGCGGAGGAAAAGCGGATTACCGAAACTCATCGGAACCTTTCCCAATCGCTGCTGCGTCTGGCCGTTGGCCGAAATAACGCTGTCGATCACGCCGCTTGCCGACCACGATGCGAGGTCAGCGCTCCAGAGCACCTGGTAGGTAAGATCGGTTGCGGAAAGGTTTCGTTGATAAGACAGCGTCAAGTCTCCACCGACCTGGCCCACGGTCGGCCAAGCGCTCGCGGCGGAATCAGCGCTGTTTGGGTTCAGGTTAAAAGCACGCTCCCAGAGGTTTGAGATCTTGTCGCCGTCGGGGTCGGCATCATCGGCCGCGTTGCCGGTGGCCGCGGTGCTTCCAAACCACTGCTGGCGCCAACTTCCAGAAGGCGTGGTTTGTACGGTGATCGTGAATGCGCTGTTCGCAGTCGTTTGTCCGTCGCTGACTGTCAGCGTGATCGTGGCCGTGCCGGATTGGTTCGCCGCTGGCGTGACGCGGACCGTGCGGTTCGCGCCACTGCCGCCGAGCATGATGCCGGTGGCAGGGACGAGTGTCGAATTCGACGAAAGCGCGGTGACGTTGAGGCTCGCCGACGCCGTCTCCAAATCGCCGACGCTCACAGCCAGCGTCCCGGTCGCCGTGTTTTCGGCGATGGTTTGGCTCGCGATCGGAGAAATGGTGGGAGCGGAATTCGTACTCACGCTCACGAAATCAAAACTCGCATCGTTGATCGTGCCGTCATTGTGCGACGTGACCGCCAGTCCTGCCAGCGCGCTCGTCGGAAGCGCGACGGTGCTGTTTCCGACGTAAATCCAGTCGCCCGCAGTCGGCGCGGCAGCCGTCGAATAGGATGCTTGGAAAACATTTCCTCCGCGCGTGAGTCGCAGCCAGAACGGCGCGGAGATCCCACCGATATTGGGCGCCGCTTGCACCGCATTCGCTCCTGCTGTGGGGCGGTTGATGAATTGGATTCCCTGCCCGCGTGTGAAGACAAGATCGACAAAGGCCGCATTCGCCGCGCTGCTCGCGCGAATCATAATGCCCGCCTTGGAATTGGCGCTCGTGCTGCCGTCGGGATTCGTGGTCGGCGCGGCGACACGCGTGACGATGCTGCCGTCACCGCTCAGTGGCTGGCTCACGAACTGGAACTGGTCGGATGCGAGCCAGATGTCCGCACCGCTGCCGCCGAGTGTCCATTGTCCACTCGCGTTCCGACCGGCGTAGCCGTCCGCAGCGGGACCGCCAATGTCTGCGGCAGTCCAAGGAGCAGGCGCGGGACTCGCAAGCGCGAGCGCCTGGCCAGGTGTCATCGCGTAGGCGTAAAGACGGACGTCGTCCAGCGAGCCCGGAAAATATCCGTAACCCGGTTGCATTCCACCGATCCGGAGCGCCGGCGGCGCGGTGCGCGCGCCCGTGGGCCCGACCGCAGACGCCTGCTGCGCGCCGTCCACGTAGAGCGCCATCGCGCCGGTTGCGCTGTTGCGCGTTGCGGCGACGTGATGCCATGCACCATCGTTGATGGCGGTAGTCGAGGTGATGGTCGTGTCCGCATTGCCGACGCCAAAGGCCGCTTTGTTGCCGAGCAACGAGGCGCCGAAATCCGAAGCCGCGCCAGCGACTTCAGCGTCCACGATTCCCATTCCACTCCACCACTGCCCGGCACTTGCGGTAGCCGTGGTTTTCACCCAGTACACGATGCTGAAATCATTCACGAGCGGCGACGGAACGATCACGGAGTTACCCGTGCCGTTGAACTGGCCACCCTGTGCATCCACCTTCCCGGCGCCGTAGGAAATGCCGCCGGCGATCAGACCGTGGTTGCCGTTGCCGCTCGTGTCCTGCGTATTACCTTCGAATTTGTAGATCGCGGCGGGCGTGTTCGACGGACGATAGAGTTTCGCCACATCGGTTGCATTGAGCACGTAGCTGTAGAGCCGCACTTCATCGAGTGAGCCGGCGTAATATCGCGCACCGGTCTGGATGCTCCCGATCCTCAGCGTGGTCGGCGCAGTGCGCGTCCCGCCCGGACCGGTGGCAGACGCCTGGAGCGCTCCGTCCACAAAAAGCTGCATCGCACCGCTGGTGTTGTTTCGGGTCACGGCAACGTGATGCCACGCGCCGTCATTCACGACGCTGGCGGACTGGATCGTGGTGTCGGGATTGCCCACCCCGAATGCGACTTTCGCGCCAAGCAGCGACGTCCCGAAGTCCGCGGCCGCTCCACCGACTTCGCCATCGACGAGACCGTTGCCGCTATACCACTGGGTGCCCGCGCCGCCAGTCGCCGTAGTCTTCATCCAAAACGCGATGCTGAAATCGGTGGCCACCTCCGACGAGATCTGGATGCAGCCGTTCACGCCGTCAAATGTCGCCGCCGAGTTGTCGACTCTGCCCCCGGTGAAACTCACTCCGCCATTCACCGCTCCATGTTGCAGCCGACCGCTGCGGTCCATCGCATCGCCGCTCTCGAACTTGTAGTTCGCCAGCAGCGCGACCGTGTTTAAACTCGCCAGCGGCGTGGCGGACACCTGCGCAGAATTCGCCCCGGATTCGGCGAGGATGCTTGTGGCCGCGACGACATAGTAATAAGGCGTGCCGTTGAGCGCTGTGTTGTCGGTGAAAGTGGTTGTCTGAACGTTGCTGGCGAGCGCGGTGTACGGCCCGCCGGAAACCGTGCTGCGCGAGACGGTGTAAACGAATCCGGTACCCGTCCAACTCAACGCCACATTACGATCGCCGGGCGTGGCGACAACATTCACCGGCGCCAATGGGACACCGGGAACCGCGATGGCCGGGACCGGTTTGACGTAACGCCAGCGGGTAATGTCCTGCGGGTTTCCCGAAGGAATGACGCCGTAATAAATCGAGTTTGGAGAGCCGTCGCCGTTGTTCCAACGCTGGCAGTAGAGAGCTTTGCTGAAGGTCGGATTATCGATGTAAAAATATCCCGTCGCGTCCGGCACGGAAACGGTCCACTGCACGCCCGTCCCGGTCGTACCGAAGGGAGCGAGATCCACGCCGTTGCCGTCCGTGCGCAGCCGCCGCCCGTCGAGCAGGGAGATCATGTAAAACTGCCCTGCCGTCGGCGATTGCACAAACGTCCACTGCGCCTGCGCGGCGCTGATGCGGATGGAAACAGGCGACGGATACCCGAGCTGGCCCGCCGGGAACTGGCTGTTCGCGGGGCTGGCGCTGATGCGGCTCATCGAGTTTTGGCCCTGGATGAGATACGCCATCCGCGGATGAAGTGAACGGTCGCCATCCCATGCGGCGTAAAGCTCGCCGAGCGAGGTGAGCGTCGTGTTGTCCGCCTTCAGCAAATTCGAGCGGGCGCCCGGCGAATTGCTCCACGGATTCGTCGGCGGGTCGCCGTTGAAGACAAACATCGAATAGCGTTTCAGCCAGATGAGATCCTCGGCTCGCCACATGAACTCCGCGAGAAACCGCCAGTCGTCCTCTTCGCTCCACGACTGATTATTCCCCCAGTCCACCGCGCCAAACTCCGTCAACCAGACCGGACGGCCCCATGTGTTATAGACGCTCTGGAGGTGATTGATCAGCCCGTCGACGCTCGGGCTAGCATACCAATGAACCGCCGTGAAATCGACACGGTAG
>JAYTDO010000263.1:0-18818 GCA_043735935.1 Chthoniobacteraceae bacterium | reverse complement strand
ATCTCAATGCCACCTGGAAGTATTTCGTCGGCGCGCCGCCAACCGGGTGGGAACAGCCGACGTATGACGACACCGCGTGGGCCGCAGGGCCGTCGCTGTTTCACTTCGGCTCACCCACGCTCGCGGGCGGGACCGACAGCTTGCTCGGCTACTGGCCCTTGGACTCGATCAGCGCGGCCACCACGGCGAATCTCGCTCCGGGCGGCACCGCGGCGACCATCACTGGCAGCCCGACGATCATCGGCGATACCGCGCCGCGGACCAACGTGATCCAATTCACCGGCACCGGACAACGGGTGAACGCTGGCAGTTCGATCATCCCACTGATGACACTGACCAACGATTTCACGTGGTCGTTCTGGGCGAGTTCGACTCAGGCCCCGAGCAACAACATCATCGTCGGCAACCGCTACTCCACGAGCGCAGGGGTCGGTTGGACTCCGCTCGAATTCATCAAATTCACCCCATTTCAATTTGAGTTTTACGATGCGGGCTCGCAACAGGGCATCGACTACGCGGACATCGCCATCAACAGCGGCTGGATGCACCACGCCGTGGTCAAGACTGGAAGCACGCTCACCTACTACCGAAATGGCGTGGTGTCGGGCACCCGCACCATCACCTCTGCCACAAGCCATACGCAGCCGCTGTACTTCGGCGGCGAACAGACCGATGAATACTGGAATGGCAAACTCGATGACGTGGCGATCTGGACGAAAGCACTGACGTCCGGACAAATCACCTCGCTTTCGTCCAATGCCGCGACGCCACTCAACGCCACCGCGGTCGGCACGCTGCGCACGTCGCTAGGAAGCGCCACGACCTACGCCTTCCGCCGCGCCTTCACCTTCACCGGCACGCCGTCCCGCACCGCGCTCACGCTCAAGCTGCTCATGGAAGACGGTTGTACGGTGTGGCTGAACGGTCAGCAGGTTTATACCCAGAACAATCCACCGACTTCCGGCGTCGCGACTGCAAACGTCTCGGCAGACATCGCCATCCCAAATGGCGTGCTCGTGCGCGGCAACAACGTCATCGCCGTGCAGGTGGCCACTTTCGCCAGCGATCCGGACATGGTGTTCGGCGCACAACTCACGCTGAGCGAAACGGCACCGACGCCCGCAGATCAATTACCGGGACTCATTTTCAACGAGATCAGCGCCGGAGGAGCCGGCTTCCAACTCGAACTCAGCAACCAATCCGCCAGCGCGGTCAACCTCGCCGGCTATACGATCCGCAGTTCGACGGGCGCAAGCTACGCCCTCTCGGGCACCTTGAATGCCGGCGCTTTTCTTGCAATCACCGCGCCGCAGCTCGGCTTCACCCCGATCAGCGGCGACAAACTGTTCTTATTCAAAGCTGACGGCGTCGCACTGCTCGACTCTCGGAAAGTCACGAACAAGCTGCGCGGACTTTCAACGCAGTATCCGGGACGCTGGCTTTACCCGGCGAGCGCGACGTTCGGCTCCGCGAATACGTTCACATTCAACAACAGCATCGTCATTAACGAGGTGATGTATGATCAGCGGCCGCTGACGCAGACGCCCTTCGCGGCAGATCCCGAGCAATGGATCGAATTTTACAACCGTGGCGGCGCTCCGGTCGTGCTCACCGGCTGGAGTTTCTCCAGCGGCATCACTTTCAATTTTCCGTCCGGCACCACGATCGCCCCGGGAGGCTACCTGGTCGTCGCCAACAACGCTGCGGCGCTCCAGGCGAAATGGCCCGCTGTCGCTGGCAAAATCATCGGGAACTTCACGGGGTCGATCAAACGCGGCGGCGAATTGCTCCAGATCGCGGACGCGAGCGGAAACCCGGTGAACGAGGTGAAATTCGCGAACGATGCACCGTGGCCGGGAGCCGCTAATGGCGGCGGTTCGTCGATGGAACTGCGTGATCCGCGCGCGGACAATTCCCGGCCCGAGGCGTGGGCGGCGAGCAATGAAGCGGCGCGCGGTTCGTGGCAGACGTATTCTTTCACCGCGCCTGCCGCGCTCGCGGTCAGCACCGATCCCACGGCGTGGAATGAATTCGTCTTCGGTATGCTCAATGCAGGCTCATTCATGATCGACGACATCAGCGTCACGCAGGCCGGCACTCAGCTGATTAAAAACGGCACGTTTGAGACGGACACCTCCGCCTGGCGATTCCTGGGCGACCACAGCCGCGCGAGCCGTATCACGGATCCTTTCGGCACCGGCAATGTGTTGCGCGTCGATGCAACCGACGGCACCGAGCACATGCACAACCACTGCGAGACAATGCTCCAGTCGGCCGCGGTCGAGCATACGATCAACTCAGGCCTCACCTACACCGTCAGTTTCCGCGCACGCTGGGTGAGCGGCTCAAACCTGCTCAACTCGCGCCTGTACTTCGACCGAATCGCGCGCTCCACGGTGCTCCCCGTCGCGCCAGGGGGCGGCACGCCCGGCACCTCAAATACCGCTCTCATCGCAAATCTCGGTCCGACCTTCACCGGCCTCACCCACACGCCCGCCGTGCCTGCGGCAAATCAGGCCGCGACCGTCAGCGTGACGGCGACGGATCCCGACGGACTCGGCGCGGTCTCGCTTTTTTATTCGGTGAATGGCGCAAGTTTCACGAGCATCGCGATGACGAATCAAGGCGCGGGCAAATTCACCGCGGCGATCCCCGGTCAGGCCGCGAGCACGAAGGTGCAGTTTTACGTGCAGGCCGCGGATGGGCTCGGCGCCTTGGGTTTCGCGCCGCCGCTCGGAGTGAACTCGCGCGCGATCATCCCGTGGGACGACGGCCAAGCGCGCCTTACGCTCAACGGTGTGCAGCCGAATAACGTTCGCATCGTGATGACCACCGCCGACACCACCACGCTTCATACGGTCACGAACGTGATGAGCAACGACCGCCTGCCGTGCACGCTGATTTGGAACGAACGCGACGTTTATTACGATTGCGGCGTCCACCTTCACGGCAGCGAACGCGGACGCAATCAGCCGACGCGCGTGAGTTTCAACGTCGCATTTCCCGCCGACAAGCCGCTGTTTGGCATCCATGGCGGCATCGTCGTGGACCGGAGCGGCGCAGGCAATCAGACCTCCCAAAAAGAGATCCTAATCAAACGCGCGATCACGCACGCCGGCAACCTGCCCGGCAGTGAGGATGACCTGTGCCGGATCATCGCGCCGCAGTCCGCACACACCGGCCCCGCGATCCTCGGAAGGCAGCGCGTCATTTCAAACGACTACCTCGACAGCGCCTACGCCAACGGCAGCGCCGGCGACCTGCACAAATACGAAATCATCTACTACCCGCAGACGACGACCGGCGTGTCCGGAACGCGCGGGAACGCCGAGAGCCTCAAATATCCGGAACCGGACGGCGTCGCCTTTTCCACCATGACGAGCCAGGGCTCGGACAAGGAGGCTTACCGCTGGCACTGGCTCATCTACAATCTCAACGACGCCGACGACTACAGTCCGCTGATCACATGGCTGACGGCGTTCGGACGCACGGCGGACGCGCAATATTTCACCGATGCTGCGACGATGATGGACGTGAGCGAATGGCTGCGCGCCGCGGCGATGGAGACGCTTTTCGGCATCGGCGACACGTACATCACCGGCGGCACGCCGCATAACGCGTTCTTCTATCGCAAACCCTCCGACGGGCGCTGGAATCTCCTGCCTTACGACATGGACTTCACGTTTAACCTCGGCTCGCAGTCCACGATGTTTCCGGGGAGCGATGTGACAAAGCTGGTCGGCAATTCCACGAACCTGAGGACGTATTGGGCGCACGTGTACGACATCTGCCAGACGACTTTTTCGAGCACCTACCTTTCGCCGTGGGCGACTCATTACAACAGCTTCCTCGCCGAGGATCTCACGCAATGGATGAGCTATATCGACACACGTAGGACCTACGCGCTCGGCCAACTCAGTTCGGCAATACCGAGCGTGCCATTTGCAATCACCACAGCGAATGGTTCCGCGCCAGGACCAACCGTCACGATTAACGGCAACGCTTGGGTCGACGTGGCGCAGATGCGGCTCGCCGGTTCGAGCGTGCCGCTCGCGGTCACTTGGAACAGCACGACAGCGTGGCAGACGTCCGTGACGATCGCGCCCGGCCCGAATACGATTACGATCAACGCATTTAACTCGCAAGGAACGCAAATCGGCAGTTCGACCGTATCGATCAACGGCACTGGAGCGATTGTGCCAGCCGACGCCACGAATCTGGTGATCTCGGAAATCATGTATAACCCGGGGGCGCCGACTCCTGCCGAAATCAGCGCGGGCTTTACGGACAAGGACGCATTCGAGTTCGTCGAGTTGCAAAACATCAGCCCGACAAATTCCGTGTCGCTCGCAAACTGTCAGTTCACCGCAGGCATCGCGATCGTCCTGCCGAATGTGACCCTCTCTCCGGGTGCGCGCGCGGTGGTGGTCGGAAACCAGACGGCGTTCACACAGCGTTACGGGTCCGGCTTCACGATCCTTGGCAGCTACCAGCCGGGCACCTTCCTTTCCAACAGCGGCGACCATATCGTTTTGCTGTCCGCCAACGGACAGCCGATTCGCGATTTCTCGTATGGAGATAACGCGCCGTGGCCATCGTCACCGGATGGCAGTGGTTTCAGCCTCGTGCTTATCATCCCCACGGCAAATCCCGACCACTCGAATCCGGCGAACTGGCGGGCAAGTGTGGGGTTGAACGGCAACCCCGGCGCCAGCGATGCGACGACGTTCACGGGAAATCCCACCGGCGACGACAACGGTGACGGCATCCCGAATCTCGCACAATACGCCCTGGCTGGTGCGACTCCGTTCCAGCTCCCGATCCTCGGAAACGACTCCGTGAACCTCACGCTGAGTTTCCGCAAGAATCTCGCCGCCGACGACACCACGCTCATCATCGAGCGCAGCATCGACCTCCAGACGTGGATGTCCGGCAATGATGTCGCATACGTCAGCGAGGCGCACGGAACGGACGGCACCTCCACCTATCTCTGGCGCTCGACGCATGTCCTGGGTGAAACGCCCCGGGAGTTTCTCCGAGTCCGCATCACCAAACCGTAGGACGTGGATAAACGCGAATTGCTCGCTCACATCATCGCGACTCTGAACGCGGAACTCGCGATCTACGAGCGCTCTGCCAAGTCGGCGCACGAGGAGGCGACCCACGAGCAAAGCAAGGCCGAGAACAAATACGACACTCGCGGTCTCGAAGCCTCCTACCTCGCGCGCGGCCAGTCGCGACAGGCAGCCGAAACTGAGGAAGCCCGGCGGCTCTTTGAGTCGATTCCCCTACGTGACTTCAGTCCGGAGGATTCCATTGATCTCGGCGCGCTCGTCGAACTCACCACGAACGCGGAACCGTCCCTTTACTTCATCGGCCCCCGCGCAGGCGGCATGGAAATTCACATCGACGGGATCGAGGTTCTCGTCATTACCCCACAGTCGCCGCTCGGCGGGAACTTGATCGGAAAACGACAGGGAGACCATTGGCGCAACACCGCCGGAGGCCTTTGCGTCGAATACCGAATTGTCGGGGTCGCTTAAAGCGACACGTTACTTCTTTTCCAACGCGCGCCCGATCGCGGACTTGAACCTCTCGAAGTCCGCATCGCCTTCCCGATACGCACCGCCTGGATGAATGCTCACGATGCGATCGGTCCGATCGACGAGGAATGAGACCGACGTCCAGCGATGATCTCCCCGGTCGAGCCACCAGCGCCTGAGGGTGCTCCAGTCGCGATCGATGGCGATGGGAAATTGAAAACCGAGACGCTCCGCTTGAATGGCAACGTGTTCGCGAGTGAGCGGGACGTCGGCCTTGTGGTGATACATTCCGATCACCACGAGCCCACGCTCGCGCTCACTTCTCCAGAGACGATTCAAGGCGTCCGCACTCTTCGAGCAATACGGACATCCTGGACCGGTCCACCAGCGAATGAGGACGACTTTTCCCCGCAAACTCGCGAGGCTCATCGGCTCGGAATTGATCCACTCCCCCGCCGTCCATTCGGGAGGTTTTGTCCCGATCAATTCGTCTCCTTCCGTCGCGCCGACGCGCACGACGAGGAGTAGCAGCGGAAGGAGGAATCGGAACGCAAACATGTCTTTCCGTGACATGTGCATGCGCCGGGCACGCTGGCAACTGCCGCGGCGGCGACTTCAGTCCCGGTCCGCGCTGCGGTAGCCGGTCGCCACGCGCGTATAATACGGAATGATTCGGCGTCCGCCGCGCGCGAGCCAATGCTCTTCGATGGGCGCAAGCGAAGCAGTGCGGTCGCGAACACGACGGGAATCCAAATCGTGCCGGTCGATGCTCACGAGAAGCAGGGTCGCGCCGATCTGGTCCTTGATCGGGAACCAATATTCAAACATGAGCGCGCGCCTCCCAAAAAGATGTGCGCCGGTTGTGTCACGCACCGCATTGATCTTGTCGGAGTTGTAGTAGGCGGCGGCGGCGGCGGTGAAGTTTCGATCAAAGCCAACGACAAGAACCCGTCCATTGGCGGGCGGTGAAATGGCGGCTTTTTGCTTTTCGATATCGCGACCGAGTTCGCTCCAGCCGACGGGAAGAAGGGCGATTCCCGGCGCCCATCCCGCCCCGGGAAGCCCGAAGCTCAAATACTGAAGGAACGTTGCGTAAATGAGAACGAACACGGCAATCGTCGCGATCCACGCACGTCGGATGAACGCGCTGGTTGGTTCGGTCACTGCCGCCGCGAAGGCGGGCAGGACTGCCAGCCAAAGCGGACCCGTCCAGTTGAGCTTCACCCGGTGGGTGAAGCTGAAGATCAAAAACACGGCGAGCGGCGTGAGTGTGTAAATCCGTGCAAAGAGACGGCGCCGCGATTCCTCCGGAGGAAGCATGCGCCGACTCGCAAGAGCCTGCCAGACGACGATCGCGCCGAGGGGCGTCAGAAGCGCGATGATCGCGCCGAGCAGTTCGTGCGTGGAAAAACGGCGCGCTTCCGCGACCCGGTCGGCACTTTGAAACGCGAACGAAGCCCAGTGATGTTGCGCGTTCCAAATGATCACGGGCGAGAAGATCACGACGGCAAGCAGGACCGCGAGATACGGCGCGGGATGGCGCCACCAGCGGCGCGAGCCGGCATCGACGGTGATGAAAATCAGCGTCGCCGGGCCGAGGAGGACGATCGTGTATTTGGAAAGCATCCCGACACCGAGACACACCCCGAGGCCGAGCCAGGCAGAAGTCCGACCTTCGAGAAGCGCCCGCGCGAGGAAATAGAGAGCGCCCGCCCAGCACGCTACGAGCGGGGCATCCGGGGTCATCATGAACCCGGTCATGAACATGAACGGGAGAAGTTGCGCGAGCAGGAGCGCCGTGCGCCCCACCTCACGGCCGAACTGAATGGCGGTCAGGCGGTAGACAAAAAAGCTGGTGACCAACGCGCTCAATACGGCGAAGACGCGGATGCCCACGGCAGTATCGCCCAAGACAAGCGTGCCGAGATGGATGAGCCACGCGACCATCGGCGGGTGGTCCAGATAGCCGATGTCCAGGTGCATCGCGTAGTTCCAATAATACGCCTCTTCCGGGAAGAGGTCGGTGAGACCGAGGCAGGCGACCCGAAGCAGAACGAGCGCGACGGCGAGAATCAGGATGAGACGTTTCAAAAAGTGGGGGGCGCGAGAGCGTTCGACCCGCGGCGCCTTTCATAGCTCGCGCAGACGGCGGAAAAGACCTGCTCGGGAGTGATGCGCTGCATGCACACATTATCCTGGCAGGCGGACTGGCGATTGTTCAACGCGCTGACGCAAGGACTGCAAGCGAGCCCGGCCCATAGCGGGGTATTGCGCGGCGTCAACGCGGCGAAAAGCAACGGCGTTTCGGGTCCGAAAAGAGTGACGGTGTGGATGGGCGTCAGTGCCGCGAAGTGCGCGGGACCGCTGTCATTCGTCACCAGCACATCAGCCAGTCCGTAGAGGACGAGAAGCTGCCGCAGCGTCGTCTGACCGGCGAACGAAAAACACCTTGTCGAACCGACGCGATCGACGAGCCCCTGTGCTTTCTCGGCTTCGTTTTCTGCCCCGGTAAAGGCGACGTAAACCTCGGGAAACCGCTCCAGCAACCGCTTTGCGAGCGTCACGTAGCCATCCCCGCTCCAACGCCGCAGCGGGATGAGATCGCTCGCGTTGGCGTTCAAGAGAATGAGCGGCGGAGTCGCGGAAAGCCCGGTGAATGTTTCGAGCCGGCTCGCCACGCCGCGGACTTCATCTTCCGAAGGAGCGAAGGATGGCAGTGCATCATCCGGCGGCGCAGGTTGTAGATCGAAGCGCGGAAACTCCTTTGCCGGCACATCGACGGCGCTCACGAGCGAGGCGAAACTTTGCGTGGTATGCAGGTGCGGATTGTAACGCACGCGATGGGTCATCAGGTTTCCGCGGTAGGGCCCCTCGCCGAAGTAGGCATGAAATCCGACGCGGACCGGGGCTCCGCTGAGCGCGGTGAGCAAGGCCGACGACCGTGCGAAAAACTCGAGATCGATGGCGACGTCGATCTTTAGCCGCCTCACCCGCGCGAGCACCGGCAAGGCGCTCTGGATCAGGCTCGCCATGCTGTCGCTGCGCACGGTGATGACGTTCTCCACCGGGATCACTCCGAGGAGATCCGCGATGAATCGGTTATCGTCGAAAACGATGAGGAAGACGTGCTCGCGTCCGACGCGTTGCGCCGCGTCCAGAAGCGCGCGATGCGCGAGCACGGTCGAGCCTTGCTCGGCGAGCTTGATGAAGAGGATCGAGCGCACGGGCCCCGCCGTTCGCCGCCAGAACCGAATGGACTCGAAGCCGGTGAGCAAAAAACACAACGGCACACCGAGCCACCGGTCGATGCGCATCATTTTTTGAACGTTCACCTTTAAAGAGGATTGGGATGTTCAGCGCGCGATCGCGGCGAGGACGGCCTTCTGCGCGTGGAGCCGATTCTCGGCTTGAGTGAAGATCGTATCGGCGTGCGCTTCCAGGATCTCCGCGGTGATCTCCTTCCCTCGGTAGGCGGGGAGGCAGTGGAGCACGAGCGCGCCAGGCTTTGCCTTGGAAAGCAATTCGGCGTCGATCTGGTAGGCGCCGAGTTGCGCCATACGGTAGGCCGCCTCGTCCTCCTTCCCCATGCTCACCCATACGTCGGTGTAGAGCACGTCCGCTCCTTCGGCTGCCGCCGCCAAATCATCCGTCACGCTCACGCGCGGTCCGCACGCGCTCACGAGCGCCGGATCAGGCTGGAAAGCGACGGGCGCGGCGATCCGCAATTCGAAATCCAACCGGGCCGCGGCCCACATCCACGATACAGGCACGTTGCACGCGCCGTCGCCGACGAACGTCACAACCTTCTTTTTCCAAGTCCCCAATCGCTCGGCGATCGTCTGCAAGTCCGCCACGATCTGGCAGGGATGCTCGCCATCAGTCAGCGCGTTGATCGTCGGAATGCCCGAGGATTGCGCGAAGTTCACGACCTCGCTTTGCGCGAAGGTGCGAATCACGGCCCCGTGCACCATGCGCCCGAGCACGCGCGCCGTATCCTCGATCGGCTCGCCCCGCCCGAGTTGGATGTCATTGGCATTCAGGAAAAGCACGTCGCCACCGAGCTCGCGGATGCCCACTTCGAAGGACACGCGCGTCCGCGTGGAACTCTTGGAAAAGATCATCGCCCAGCATTGATGGCGCAGCGGATGGGCCGCGTGGCGACCCCGTTCGGCCTTCATCCGCGCGGCGGACTCCAGCAGGCTTTCGAGTTCCTCGGTGGTCGTGTCTTCGATAGAGAGAAAATGTTTCATTGGAGTATCCAGAGGATCTTTACGCCGGCCCGGCGAGGGAGACGAGCACCCGTGCGAGGATCGCCGCCGCTTCGTCGATCTCATGCGCCCGCACGTTGAGCGGCGGAAGCCAGCGAAAGGCGTGCGTCCCGCTCGGAACGGTCAACAGACCCGCATCATGAAGGCGGTCGACCACGAACAAACTCGGCGCCCGCGTACCGCAGGCCACCCGGTCGGCAAATTCCGCGACCAACTCGATCCCGATCATCAATCCAACTCCGCGCACCTCCCGCACCAGAGGCGAGCCGATCTCGCGGATCGCGGACACCGCCCGGTCGCCCTGCACGCGAGCATTCTCCAGCATTCCTTCCTCCTCGATCACCGCCAGCACTTCGTTGGCGCCGACGGACACCAGCGGTGTGCCGCCGAAGGTGGTCCCATGCGATCCGGGTCCGAGCAGATCGCAGAGCGGGATTGTTTGACCGCTTTTAAGCGAGACGGGGCGGTCGCTCACCCAGATCGCGCCGAGGGGAAATCCGCCCGCGATTCCCTTTGCCCACGAGCACGCGTCCGGCATGAGGTCCGCTCCGGCGAGCGTCTTCCACGCACACCAGTCCCCGGTCCGCCCGAGGCCGCACTGCACTTCGTCAAACATCAGAAGCAATCCGTGCCGGTCACAAAGGTCGCGCGCGAGCCGCAGGAATTCCGGTGTCGCCGGCTGCACGCCGATCTCGCCCTGGATCGGTTCGAGCAAGATGGCGACCGTCCCCGGCTCCTGCACCGCGGCCAGCAAGGCCGGGCCATCGTTGAAGGGCGTATGCACGAAACCTTCCAGCAGCGGCTCAAATCCCCGCTTCACCTTTTCCTGCCCGGTCGCCGAAATCCCCGCGATCGTGCGTCCGTGAAAGCTCCCCTGCATGGTCACGATCCCCGTCCGGAAGGCCGATTGCACAATGTCTTCACCCACCGAATGCCGCGCCGTCGGGCTCCTGCCTTCATTGCCAAATTTCCGGGCGAGTTTGTAGAGCGCCTCATTCGCCTCGGCACCGCTGTTGCAGAAAAACACCTTACCGCGCGGAGCCTCCGGCGCGCACGTGAGGCGCACGAGCCGCTCGGCGAGTTCGGCCTGCGGGCGCGTGTAATAGAGGTTCGACGTGTGCACGAGCGTGCCGATCTGCCGCTGCATCGTCGCCACCACCCGGGGATGGCAATGCCCGATCGAAGTCACCGCAATGCCCGCTCCAAAATCCAGATAACGCTTCCCATCTTCATCCCACACCTCGCTACCCGCGCCCCGTGAAAAGCGCAGATCAAATCGCGCATACGTCGGGATGACATAGCGCTCGTAGAGTTCGGAGGTCGGCGTTGGATCGGACATGCTTTGAAAGTCGGGTCATGGAAAGTGAATGGTGGGCGTCGAATGTCGAGACCACGATTGGACGCTGGGATAACATTCCGACCCGGTTGCGTCTCGTGACAAAATGCTCACATTACCTCTGCGCGGGTCCGCCGACGACGTTCGCGCTTGCCAAAGTGTGCCGCTCTCGCCCACTCGTCTTCGCTCACGCATTCATGGAACATTTTCTCGAACAATACGGAGTCCTCGCCGTGTTCCTTTGCGCCATCATCGAAAACGACGTTTCCTTCATTCTGGCCGGCGTCGTCTGCGATCTGGGCATCATGCACCATGCCGGCGCCGTCGCCGCGGGCGTCCTCGGCGCGCTGATCCATGACTCGATCTGGTTTCTAATCGGCCACCGAGGATCGGAGACGATCCGCAATCACCGATTTTATCAACGAGTCGGCCCCTTGGTCGAAGGCATGGCGCGGCGCTTCGGTCCGTGGGAGCTCTTCTTCGCCCGCTTCTTCTACGGCACCCGCAATCCGAGCCTGCTTTTCTGGGGCATCCAGCGCCTCCCGGTTTGGAAGTTCCTCGCCCTCGAAATCCTCTCACTATCCATCTGGGGCTACTTCCTCGTCTGGCTCGGCGACCTCCTTGCCGACCGCACCACGGCTTTCCTCGGCCGACTCAAGGTCATCGAGCATTACCTCCTGGGCGGCCTCATCCTCGCCGTGCTCGTCTACGTGATCGGCCGCCTCTTCACTCGGCGCGCAGTTCGCGTGGTCAAATCCAAGTCCGACGTCAGTCCGAATGACCTAGCCGAATAACGTGCGCCTCCGCGCCAGGCGGACGCCAGTCCAGGTGGGTCGTGGTGACGATTTGCTGCGAGCCCTCCGGCAGCGCCGCCAGCAGCGCATTGCGCCGCCCCGGATCGAGTTCACCAAAAATGTCGTCCAGCAACAGCAGCGGCGGTCGATCGAAATGCTCGCCCAGCAACCGGGCCGCGCCGAGCTTCAGCGCCAGCACCAGTGTCCGTTGCTGGCCCTCGGAAGCGAAGTCGCTCGCCTTGCCGTTGAGAAAGAGACCCACCTCGTCGCGGTGCGGGCCGCAACTCGTCACCCGCAGCCGGGCGTCCTCACTTTTCGAGTGCGCCAGCAAGACCGAAAATCCCGTCCCGCTGCCGGGCAAGTAATCCAGGCGCAACGCCTCGCGACCCCCGCTGATCGCGCGATGCGCCGCCTCCGCATGGGGCTGCAACTCCTCCAGCAACCGAGCGCGCGCGACCGTCAACACATCCCCATGCGCGACGAGCGGCTCGTCAAATGCCGCGATCTCCCGCCATTTCGGCTGCGGGGCCTTGAGCAGCAAGTTTCTCGACCGCAGCGCCCGCTCGTAATTCCTCAACGCCCCGCGATAGCCCACCTCGCGCTGCGCCGCGATGAAATCCAAAAACCGCCGCCGCACCTCGCCCGGGCCACGCGCAATCTCGATGTCGGCATTCGAAAAATAAACCAGCCGCGCCTGGCGGAGATACTCGCCCGCCGACTTCTGCTCCACTTCATCCAGCGCGAGCTTCTTGCGCTCCCGGCTGAAATAAAACTGCATGTGCCGCTCGGCGAAATACCCGTCCACTACGAACCCGCGACGCTCATGCTGGATGACGTGCGCCAACCGCGAGATGCGCGGCGACGCCAGCCGCAACAGGATACACGCCGCCTCCAGCAGCGAAGTCTTCCCATGAGCATTCGGGCCCACGATCAGATTGAGCCCCGGCTCAAATGCCGCATCGAACTCATCGAAGCAGCGAAAATGACGGATCTTAAACGAGCGAAGCACGGGGCGGATGGAAGCGGAAGAGACCGGCCCGAGGCAAGGCCCGCGCGAATCCCGTTTTCCATTGTGAACTCACCTCCGTCTCGGCACTACGATCCTGCGAAACTTCCTCGCGTCGTTTCCTGAAGGGATTCCGCCTTGCGTGACCGGGGACGGGCGGTAGCGTCGCGCTCCGCTTATGCAATTGCTCCCTGGTTTCCGCGACTTTTATCCTGATGACTGCGCCCGCAGGAATTACATCCTGACGACGTGGCGCGAGGTCGCTCGCACTTACGGATTTGTGGAATACGACGGACCCGTCCTGGAACCGATGGCGCTTTACGAAAAGAAGAGCGGCGGCGAACTGGTCGGGCAGCTTTTCGATTTTGTGGACAAAGGCGAACGCCACGTGGCGATGCGCCCGGAGATGACTCCGACGCTCGCGCGCATGGTCGCGGCACGGGAGCGCGATTTTAAAAAACCGCTGAAGTGGTTTTGTGTGCCTCAGTTTTTCCGATACGAGAAACAACAGCGCGGCCGTCTGCGGGAGTTCTACCAACTCAACTGCGACATCATCGGCGAAGCGTCTCCGGCGGCGGATGCGGAACTGGTCGCGGTGCTCATCGACATGCTGCGCGGCTGTGCGCTGACGGCCAGCGACTTCGTGGTGAGGCTGAGCAGTCGCACGGCATGGCAGGAATTCTTCGTGCGGCACGGGGGCAAGCCGGAAGACGAATACGAGTTCTTTCAAGTCGTGGACAAGGCCGAGCGGGCGGGCCCGGAAAAGACGGACGCGGCGCTGGCGAAATTCGGAGTGACGGCGGCGCAGGTCACGGAATTCATGCGGAGCAAGGAACCGACGGCGGAACTTGCCCCGATCATCGCGGACCTGACCGCGCGCGGCCTCGGAGATTTCGTGGAGATCGACTATGCGATCGTGCGCGGCCTGGCGTACTACACTGGAGTCGTTTTCGAAGTGTTCGACCGTGGCAAAAACGAGCGCGCACTGGCCGGCGGAGGCCGCTACGACAAGCTCTTGAGCCTGATGAGCGATGGAAAGGTCGATCTCCCGGCGCTCGGCTTCGGCATGGGCGATGTGGTGCTCGCGAATCTCATCAATGACACCCCGGCGGCGAAGGCGAAGCTCGACGCGTGGCTGGCGCGGGAGCGCGCGTGCGATGTGTATGTGATCGTGGCGAAAGAGGAGCGGCGGCCCGAGGCGCTGGCGCTCGTTCAGCGGCTCCGGGAAGCCGGACACCGCACGGACTTCGCGTTGGCGGCAGCAAAGGTGGGAAAACAATTCCAGTCGGCGGAGAACCTCGGCGCGCGGTGCGCGGTCCTCGTCGGCGACGAATGGCCGGATGTGAAGGTGAAGGTGCTTGCCACGCGCGAAGAGACGCTGGTGCCCGCGGATCAAGTGCTGGCGCGGCTCTGAGCGTCGAGCGCGAGACGTGAAGCGAGCAGGCAGCGGGCGGAAGTAAGTTCACCGGACTCGCCACGAAGTTCGGCGAGAAAATCGTCGAGATACCCGCGCGACCGATCCGGCAACGCCGGGCGCTCTTCGGGCACTTCGCTGTCATCCTTGATGACGGTGACGGTGGTGGCGGCGAGATGCGTCTCTGCGACGCCACGCGTTCCATGAACCCGGACCTGCCAGTAATGCGGGAGCCGGTAGCCAAGGCGATCCGGCGCGAGGTAGGAAAAATCGGCGACAACCCCGGCGCCATTTTCCAGCCGCGCCATGATCTGCGCGCAGTCGCGGAAGTGCGGATGCCCGATGGCTTTTGCATTCCATGTGCGGGCAACAAGGACGTCGCTCCACTCGATGCCCGTGAGCCACGGAACGAAGTCGAAGGCGTGGATGCCGATGTCATTGATGGTGCCGCCGTGTTTGCCCGGCTCGAAATACCAGCCGGGCCGGACGCCCGGTAGCAGCGGATGCTGGCCGTCGATGCGGATGGTGCAAACGTCGCCCAATTCGCCCGAGCAGAGGATGGCGCGCAGAGCGCGAAAGGCGCCGCGATCACGACAGTCGAGCTGCAGGCCGACGAGGAGGCTGCGATCGGCGGCGAGGCTTTCGATCTCGGCCTGCTCGGAGAGTTTGACGCAAAGCGGCTTGTCGCTGAGGACGTGCCGGCCGGCGCGTAGAGCGGCGAGCGTCATCGGGCCGCGACGGGAATACTCGTCCCCGATGGCGACCACGTCGCAATCAACCTCCGCGAGCATCTTGACGAAGTCGCGGTGCGTGGCGTCGGGACGGGTGCCGGTGTCATCGTAACGGGCGACCACCTCGGCGTCGTCATGGGCTTCGACACCCGCGAGGAGATCGAGGATGTGGGCGTGCCGAAATCCGGCAAAGGCGAAGCGCGTCTTCATGGCGGGAGGAGCGCCGCGGACGCAGCGTCGATGTGCAGGATGGCGCCCGGATGGGTGCGAAGGATGGAAGCGGGGCAGTCGGTGGAGATGGGGCCGTGGAGAGCGTCGAAGACGGCGCGAGCCTTGCGAGGTCCCGGCACCGCGCACGAGATCCCGGCGGCGCTCGTGAGGGCGGGAATGGTGAGCGTGAGGGCGTGGGTGGGCACGGCGGCGATTCCGGAAAAACAACCATCGTGGACCTGCTGGGTGCGGCAGGCCGGGTCGAGGACGACCATCTTCACGAGATGCGGATCGCTGAAGTCGGCGACGGGCGGATCGTTGAACGCGAGATGTCCATTTTCGCCGATGCCCATGCAGACGAGATCGATGGGCGCGGCGGCGAGGAGCGCGGAATAGCGCGCGCATTCGGCGTCGGGGGAGGATTCGGCGCGGATTAAATGGACGGCCTTCGGTTCCGGGATTCGGGCGAGGAGGTGGTCGCGGAGGTATTGGCGGAAAGAGGCCGGATGCGCCGCCGGCAAGGCGACGTATTCGTCCATGTGGAAGATGGTGACCTGATGCCACGGGACGTTTTCGCGGACGAGTGCGTCGAGAAATTCATCCTGAGAAGGAGCGCAGGCGAAGATGGCGCGGGCCTCCCCTGCCCGATCACAGACGGCGCGGAATGCGCTAGCCACACGCGCCGCCGCGGCGGCACCGAGCGCCCGGCGGTCGCCGTGGATTTGGACTCGGAGTGCCCCGAACGCGGCCTCGTGCATCACGATTCGGCGTCGAATCCGAATGGCGCCATCGCAGCGACGGAGAAAAGATCGCGAGCCTCTGCGAGGCTCACTCCCAGCCATTTGGCGGCATTTTCCACGCCCCGATCGGCGGTGAGACAGGAGCCGGCGAAGAAGCCCGATCCGGGAACGAGCGCGACGCCGCCGACCGATTCGACCTGGATGTCGCTGAGCGTGTAGAAGCCTGGCGGCGCACCTGCTGCGGCCATGGCGTCGGTGGTGAGGATGACTTTTCCCGCAGGTTTCGCGTTGAAGAAGTTTTTGAAAACAAAGGGGGGCAAATGAACGCCGTCGGGGATGAGGCAGGCGGTCAACTCATCGCGCGCGAGCAGACGCTGCACGACGTTGTCGTGTCGGGGGAGATTATGGGGCACGCCGTTGCCGAGGTGGGTGCAAAGCGTGGCGCCGGCGCGGATGGCGTCATCGATCTGGATATCGGAGGCATTCGTGTGACCGAGCGAGATCACGCTGCCGGCGATGACGGCGGCCTCGATGAACTCGGGGCTGCCCGGCCACTCTGGAGCGAGCGTGATCATGCGAACATTTCCCTCCGAGGCTTCGACAAAACGATGGAGATGGGCCACTTGCGGAGCGCGCTGGCAATCGGCGCGATGCGCGCCACGGAAACCATCGTCCGGGTTGAGATACGGCCCCTCGAGATGATATCCGCGCACCATCCTCGCCACCCGCGGATCAGCCCTGCGAAAGGACTCGATGCGGGCGAGCTTCGAGCAGAGCGCGTCGATTTCATCGGAGATGAGCGTGAGCAAGATGCCACCGACTCCGTGCTGCCGAAGAGCCTCCACCGCCCAGAGAAGTTCGCCGGGCTCAAGGTCGACCCGCTGAAAATCGACACCCGCAAACCCGTTCACCTGTAGATCGAATAGGGGGATCGGCGACAGCGGCATGGCCACACCATGACAAAAACCTCGATTCGGCGCCAGCACCGCGTGACAGCGTGGCCCCGCCGGGAATCGAACCCGGATCTAGAGTTTAGGAAACCCTTGTTCTATCCGTTGAACTACGGGGCCGTTATCGTTGAGAGACTTACGAGTCTTTGCCGAAGCTCAGGCCGTCTTGTTACCATTTCAGCTACTTCGTTCGTCGATCTCAGCCAAAGGTTGCCGATGTGGTATTTGATTGCAAGCGTCGCAGCGAGAGTCGTCGTATCGACACTCGCAACCGGCCGGCGGATCAAGCAACCGAGATGTCTTTTCCGCTTTCGATCAGAACGACGGAGGTCTTTGCCGCGGTTTCGTCGTCCGGAGTTCCAGCTCGAGTTGCACGGGTTTCCCGGCCAGCCTGCCGGTGAGGCGGGCGAAGAATTGGATAATCGATCTCATTGTGTTCCTTTGAACACGTTCTTTCCAATTTGCAAGTCGATCAAGCTAGAGTTGTCCATCGCCAAAAAACGCCGATATGATCTTCAACATGGATACCGCCACCGCAGAAAGCACGATCACCCAACGAACTCTCGAACTTTGTGAGGCGATCGTGGAGCAACCTGATTTCCTCACGCTCAAAGGGAATTTCGACGCGTTTATGAGCAATGAACTGCTCAAATTTCAGTATCAACAGCTCAACGAACTCGGCCAGCTCTTGCAGATGAAACAAACCGACGGGATCGAATTGAAGCCCGACGAGATCGCTCAGTTCGAGGGAATGCGCGAAGAATTCATCGGAAATCCCGCGGCTCGCGGATTTCTCGATGCCCAACAAAAGATCCAGCAGCTTCATCAAAAGGTGGGCAAACTGATCAACAAAACCTTCGAGCTCGGGCGCGCGCCAACAGAAAATGATCTTCAAGACGGCTCATGCTGCGGCAGCAGTTGCGGCTGCCAGTGAGCGATCCGAGGAGATGATTCCAGCAACCGATCGGTGAGCTTGTTTTCACCGACGGGCCGAATATGGATTGCCGATGCATCTTTTCCCATCGCTTGCCCTCACGATCCTGTTGCCCTTAGCCGTCGTCGCGGCACCTCCGGCAAACCTCGACAACGAATATGACCAAGTGCGGGCCATTGCTTCGCGCGATCCGAAAGTAAAGGCGGCTTTCGAGAAGGCGAATGAGCGGCTCGATGAGAAGATCGTGGAAATCGATCCTGCTTTAAGGGGCTACGTCAAAGGGCGCCCTCAAACAAACGGAACCCCAGTGGCGACGCCGAAACCAAAGCCCAGGACCGCGACCCCGCACGCGACGACTCATACCATCGCGACCGGCGATACCCTTTCAACCATCGCGGCCCACTACAAGGTGACCGTATCCGATCTGAAGGCTGCAAATCCAAGCGTGAACGAAAAGAAGCTCCAGGTGATGGAAAAGCTCGTCATCCCGTCCCACAAATAGGCGCCCTTCCATCGCCTCCACCATCGCCTTTTCGATCGTGGAACCCGCTCCGCAAGCCGCGCCAGCCCCGCATCCACCGAATCGCGGAGCGATGCCCCGCCGGCAGCCGGGGCTTTCAAGCCCTGGTTCGCTCCACAACCGCCTGTCGCGACCGCTATCCAATATTCGGCACCGCCGCGCCCGTGAGTTCCTCGATCTCCTTCGCCAGTTCTGCCGCCTGACTTTCCAGCGCCGCCAATTCCTTCTCCAGGCTCTCGATGTGCCTCCGCACCGTCTCGTCGAAAAACGCCGGGGTCTGCGTCGTCAGCCGGTGCAGCTCGTAATCGGCACTCTCCTTGAGCGCATGGCCCGCCTCCAGCACGCGGAGGATTTCCAGCTCGATCGAGTCCA
>JAYTDO010000262.1:0-4853 GCA_043735935.1 Chthoniobacteraceae bacterium | reverse complement strand
GCTGGCGCGCGCCGACGCGGTGATTGTCTTCGGCGGCGACGAGACGATCGCGCATTTCCGCGCACTCGCGCGGCCCGGGCAGAACTTCATCGCGCACGGACACAAGATCAGCGTCGGTGTGGTGTTCGACGATCCGCACTTCGCGTCGGTCGCCGGGGCCGCGCGCGATGCGTCGGTCTTCGATCAACAGGGCTGCCTGTCGCCGCAGGCGATCTACGTGCGCGGCGATGCGGCCGCGTACGCCGACCGGCTCGCCACGGAGATGGCGCACTTCGATGCGACCGAGCCGCGCGGGCCGATCGCGCTCTCCGACGCGCTGGCGATCCGCACGGCACGCGAAGAACTCGCCTTCCGCATCGCGAACGGCGACCCGGCGCGACTGTGGCAGAGCGAAGGTTCGACGGCGTGGACGGTCGTGTTCGATCCGGCGCCCGGCTTCCCGCGCACGCCGCTGAACCGCTTCCTCGTCGTGAAGCCGCTGACCGACGATTTTCCAAACGATCTCGAGCCGCTCCGCGCGCACCTGAGCGCCGCCGGCATCTGGCCCGCCGCGCCCGGCCATGCGCGGACACTCGCGGCGCTCGGTTTCACGCGCATCTGCCCGCTCGGGAAGATGCAGCAGCCGCCCGCGACGTGGAATCAAGACGGCCTCGCCACACTCGGCTCGCTCGTGCGATGGGTCGACTTCGAGGCCGTCTGAATAACGCCTAAGGGGCGACTGGAGAGTTGCTTTCACACGCGCACTTCACCATTTTCGCGCGCATGTCTAACGAAGACGCGATTAAAACCGAAGGGGTCGTGAAAGAGGTTCTCCCCGGCACCATGTTTCGCGTGCAACTCCCCAACGGCACGCTCGTCCTGGCGCACATCTCCGGAAAGATGCGGAAGCATTTCATCCGCATCGTGCCGGGGGACAAAGTCGAGGTGGAGTTGTCGCCTTACGATCTGTCCAAGGCGCGGATCATTTTCCGCGAAAAGTAGCCAAGCCCGCCATTTGCGGCCATACTTCGCGAGGAATTCCGATTCGATAAAACCGGAACGCAACCCACAAACGAAATACCGATATGTCTAAAGAGAATTCACAACCGAACGACGACAACGGCGCGACCGACATCGAATCCGCCAAGGCGCACGCACGCGAAGCCGCGGACCACCTCCGCACCGCCGCGGAAACCAAGGCGCATGAACTCCGCGAGAAGGCCGAAGCCAAGGCCCGCGAGTTCCGCGCGACGGCGGAAGCGAAGGTCAACGAGTTCCGCGAGCAGGCCGAGAGCACCTACAGCGAGGCGCGGACCCGCGCGCGGACCATGCAGGAAGATGGCGAAACCTACGTCCGCGAGAACCCGACGAAAGCCGTCCTCACCGCGCTCGCCGCGGGCTTTGTCATCGGCCTGATCATTCGCCGCTAAACTGCGGAATGCCCGAACGGACGGACGCCCAGCCCGGGTTTTTCGGCCACGCTAGCGCGTGGCTGGGCACCTTTCTCGCGCATCTCCGGGTGCGCCTGCAACTCGCGGGAATCGAGTCGAAGGAGGCCGCCGTGCATTTCGGCATCATCCTCGCGCTAGGCATCGGGGGCGGGATCGTCCTCGTGTTCGGATATTTGTTCCTGTGCCTCGCGCTTGTGTTCCTTGCGGCATGGGCTTTCGGCGGCGGGAACGCGTGGATCGCCGTGCTGCTGGCGATGGCAGTGCTGCATTTCGCCGGCGCCGCGGTGCTGTTGTTCCTGGCGAAAAACAAACTCGGCACGCCGGTCTTCCCGGCGACGCTCGATGAACTGAGAAAGGATCAGGAATGGCTGACGACGAACGCAAGGCAGCCCTGATCGCGGCGCTCGACGCGCAGCGCGCCCGCCTCGCCGAGAGCGCGGCGCAGCTCAGGAAAATGGTGGCGACGGTGAAGAAGGCCCGTTCCAACCTGCTCAAGAATCGCGTCGCATGGATCGTCGCGGCGGCGGCGCTCGGCGTGGTCGCGAGCCGGTTGCTCCCGAAGCGCTCCCGCGGCGGCGGAGACCGTTCCGAGCCGCTGAAAACGGCGGGCCGCGCTGGACTCGCGATCGCGGCGTGCAAGATCGCGTTTGATCTCGCGCGCCCGGCCCTCACCGCTTGGGCGACATCCCGCGTGTCGGATTACTTCATGAATGGCCGAGGATCGAGCCGGGGCGACCGCCGCTAACTCAAGACTGCGCGCGGTTTTTTCTATCATGGGAGCCAAAGTTAGCGTTGCATTCCATTGAACGCCGGTTAGCAACTCTCGCCCAAAATCAACCGATGGCAGATCCCACTTCCCCCGTAGCAGCAGTCGAGGCCGTACACACGCTCGAACACGTCGATCAATACTTGCAGATCGGCCAGCAATCCGACGCCTCGGATATTCACCTCGGAGTCAACGCGCAGCCGATCTGGCGGCGCTTCGGCACGCTGGAATCCATCTGGATGCAGGCCGATAAACTCGCCGCCGCCGACACGGAGCGGCTCGCGATGGGCTTTCTCAACGACGAGCAAAAGACCCAGCTCCGCGAAGGCGGCGACGTGGACTTCGCCTATGCCACGACCTTCGGTCGCTTCCGCGCCAGCGTCGTCCGGCACCGCCTCGGCTACGACATCGTCTTCCGCATCATCAGCACAAAACTCCGAACGATGGATGAGCTCGGGCTGCCCGACGTGCTGAAGATGCTCACGCAATATCACAACGGGCTGATCCTCGTCACCGGCTCCGTCGGCTCGGGAAAATCGACGACGCTCGCCGCGATGGTCGACCAGATCAATCACGCCCGGCACGAGCACATCATCACGCTCGAAGACCCGATCGAATACATCATCAACTCGCGCAGTTGCCACGTCACCCAGCGCGAAGTGCATACGCACACGCGGTCTTTCGGCGCAGCGCTCCGCGGCGCGCTGCGCGAAGATCCCGACGTCATCATGGTCGGTGAAATGCGCGATCTTGAAACCATCCAGCTCGCCATCACCGCGTCCGAGACGGGCCACCTTGTGCTCGGCACGCTGCACACCGGCAATGCCTCCCGCACGCTCGATCGTGTGCTCGACGTCTTCCCGACCGATCAGCGCGAGCAGATTCGCATCATGGTTTCCGAATCGTTGCGCGGCATCGTCTCGCAGCAGCTCGTCCCGAAGAAGGATGGCATCGGCCGCGCGCTGGCCCTGGAGATCCTCACGAACACGCCCGCCGTCGCCAACGTCATCCGCGAAGCGAAGACCTTCATGCTGCCCGGCATCATCCAGACCGGCCGCAAGAATGGCATGAAGCTCATGGACGATTCGCTGACGGAACTTTACGACGCCGGCATCATTTCGCAGGAAGAGGCCTACGCCCGGGCAGAGCAAAAGCAGCTCATGCGGCAGCACTTCAAACACTAACCATTTTTCCTCCCCATGGCTTACATCGATCAATTCTTCGAGGTCCTCGTCAACGCCGGCGCCTCCGATCTTCACCTCGGGCAAGGGCAGCCGCCGAAAATCCGCCGTCACGGCGAAATGGTGCCGATCCGCGAAGAAGTGCTCACACACGACGAGATGTCGTACATGATGAGCGAAATCTGCGGCCCTGAGCGCTGGCAGAAGTACGAGGAAACGGGCGACCTCGACTTCGCCTACGAGATGGATGAGCACTCGCGCTTCCGTTGCAACTTCCTCAAGCAATCGCACGGCTACGGCGCGGTCTTCCGGCTCATTCCCACGAAGATCATGTCCCTCGACCAGCTCGGCATCCCTGCCGTGGTCAAGGAATTCGGCCACATCCGCGGCGGCCTCGTCCTCGTCACCGGCCCGACCGGCTCGGGAAAATCGACGACGCTGGCGGCGTTGATGGATTACATCAACACGAACTTCCCTCGGCACATCATCACCGTCGAGGAGCCGATCGAATTCGTCCACGTCAACAAACGCTCCATCATCACCCAGCGCGAAGTCCCCGAGCACGCCTCGACCTTTCCCATGGGCCTGAAAGCGGCGCTGCGTGAAGATGCCGACATCGTGCTCGTCGGCGAAATGCGCGACCTGGAGACCATCCAGCTCGCGCTCACCGCGGCCGAGACCGGCCTGCTCGTCTTCGGCACCCTGCACACGAACAACGCCCGCAAGACCGTCGATCGTATGATCGACGTTTTCCCCAGCGACCAGCAGGCGCAGGTCCGCACCATGCTCGCGAACTCCCTCCGCGGCGTCGTCGCCCAGCTCCTTCTTAAGCGCTGCGACGGCGGCGGTCGCCTCGCCGTGAATGAAATCCTCGTCGTCAACAGCGCCGCCAGCGCCATCATCCGCGAAGGCGCCACGCAAAAGCTTCAGGACGTCATCATCGGCGGCAAAGGCCAGGGCATGCAATTCATGGACGACGCCATCTGGCACGTCATGCAGCAGGGCATCGTGAGCCCCACCGAGGCCTACATGAAGGCCATCGACAAAAATCGTTTCCGCGTCTTCCTGCCACCCGAGGAACAGAACCTGTAAGGCTCCGCGCGATTTCGAATCGCCGCTGCGTCAGTCGCCCAGCTCCACGTTCCAATACGCGAAGTCGAGGAAGTGCCGCCAACTTTCGTGGAGCTGGCTGTCGAAGGTGATATGCACGAACGGCCGCCACTTCGGACGCACGGGCTTCTTGATGAGGTGCATCCCCACCTGGTGCGCCAGCCGGTTGCCCTTCCGCGTGTTACACACGATGCACGAACACACGATGTTCTCCCACGAAGTGCCGCCGCCTTTGTCGCGCGGGATCACGTGATCCAGGTTCAGGTCGCGCTTGTCGAAGACCTTGCCGCAATACTGGCAGGTATTCTTGTCGCGCTCGAAAATGTTGTGCCGCGTGAACTTCACTTCCTTCCGCGGCATCCGGTC
>JAYTDO010000261.1:0-11975 GCA_043735935.1 Chthoniobacteraceae bacterium | reverse complement strand
ATCACGACTTCGCTGTCCTCGGTCACTTCGTGCCAGCGACGGATGATGTCGTCGGAGCGGGCCGTGATGACGGCAAATGTCTCCGCTGTGGTGCGCGTTTGCATGACCGCCTGGGTTTTGTCGTCGAGATTGAGGAAGGTGACGCTTTCCCGCATGGGGATGCTGGTGAAGGTGTATGTGAAAGTGAAGCGCTGGCTGGTCCAGTTGTTAACGGGCAGGACGTTGGCGGTTTCGCTTTCGAGGGTGACCTGCTGGGCTCCCTGGAGCAGGAGAGCCGCGGCGGCGCTGCGATAACGCTCGATGTTATCAACGCTGAAATTGATCTCTGGCTTCAGTGTGGATGGGCCGAGGCGCATGACGGCGCGGGAAAATTTGGTGAAGTTGAAGAGGGCGGCGCCGTCGGCTCCCGTGAGTTCCGTCTCGGCGTCGACGGTGACCGCGAACTTCTTTTTTCCATCGACAAAGCAGGGCCGGCGGACGGGAGGACCATCGAGCGCCGTGGTGACGAACTGCGGGGTGAAATCGATCGCCGCGGCGATGCCGGTGAGGACGAGGCTGGCGAGGGAAGTGAGGAGGAGGGCGTTGGGACGCATGGGTGCTTAGAGTTCCTGCCAGGTGCCGCGGGTGATGGTGAGGGCGTAGAGGCTGCCGGGAGGGGGCGTGCTGGTGAAGTTATTGTCGAAGTTCCAGCGGCGGTTCGGCGGGGCGTAGATGCTGCCGGTGTCCCATTTTCCTGTGAAGGTTTTGCTGGCGAAAAGTTCCACCATAGAGCCGAAGTAGGTGCAGCTCTTGTTCGTCCAGCTTTCCATGAAGCGAGGGTAGTTATTCGCGCCTCCAGAGTAGCCGTATTGGGCCTGCCCGTAGTGAGGGTCGCCGACGGGAGGGGTGTATAGGGAAGGCATCACGCCGCTTAGGAGGGCGGCGTTGTAGGTGGTATTGCTCGCGACCCGGCTTCCGACGGAGGATGCCGAGTTGGAGTCGTTCCAGTTGTTCGAGAGGAGCATGATGGCGTCGCCCATCACCGCCGCTGGCTTGCGGGTGTAAGTGCCGAGGGTGGGGCTGTCGGTGTTGTTTGGATTGCCGGTGGCATTGGCGGGGACGGTGGCCGCGGTGGAGGTGCTGGTGGCCCCGGTGTTGTAGTCGCCGTGGATGTAGACAGGGTTTTGGCTGGCGATGGTGAGGCCGGCGTTTGGCAGGACGCCGCCGTTCTGAAGTCGGATGGTCTTGGGATTGGCGGAACCGGAGACGGCGGTGGTGTCCTGGATGTACACGACGCCGTTGTAGCCGGTGACCGCGTTGAGGATGGGGGTGAGGGTGGCGATGTTGATGTTGGCGACGTCGACGGAACGACCTTCGCGAGCGTCGTAAATGGAGGATTTGCCGGTGAAGGCCGCTCCGATGGCGGTGATTTGAGCGGCGGTGAGGGTGACGCCGTTCTTGGCGGCGACGGTGGCGGTGGTGCCGTTGATGGTGACGACGATGCCGGCCTGATTGTAGATGCGGCGTTTGGCGATCTCGGGCGGGTCGACGAAGGGAAGACCGGTGGCGGAGTCGATGGCTGTACTTGGGGGCTCGATGAGTTCGCGGAAGGAGTCGTTATTAGGGTTGGTATCAGTGGTGTTGATGAGGGTGGGGGCGTCCTTGCCGAGCGGTTCGTAGCGCTCGACAGCGTGCATCTGGGAGGCGATGCCATTAGGGAAGGTGGCTGGATACATGTTGCCGGGCGACCATGTGGCCGCACCGGGAGGCGCGGTGTTTCCCACGGAGTTGGCCGCGCCGCCGTTGGCGCCGTAGAAGCTGTTAACGTAGGAGAGGTAGCCTTGGAACGTGAGGGCACCCGCGGTGTTGGAGCCGGTGCTGAGGTAAAGGTTGGAGTTCGAGTGCACGAGCCCGGAGACGATCATCGGGGCGGGCTTGTACATTTCGAGGTCGTGCTCGTAGAAGAACATGGCCTGGAAGAGAGGCACCTCGACGTATTGGAAACGCCGTTTGACACCGAAGGTGAGCGCGCCCCCGCGAGGGTTGCTCTGACTGAGGCGGGCGCTGGTGACGTAGTTAAACGCACGACCCCGCCAGCCCGGGTAGTTTACCATGCTGACAATGACGGGAGTCGGCGGCGTGCTGACGGAGGCGAGAGGGGTGCCGTAGGCGTCGGTAGCCTGGATTTTGAGCGGACCCTGGCTGGAATCGGGGGCGTAGGAGAAACCGGTGAAGGTCGGGGCCGTGATGTTGGCGCCTGCCTCGGTGGTGGTAATCGCGCGGTCGTAGTTTTGAATGCGCTTTTTCCAGACGGCGAAGCCGTATTCGATGGTGCCCTCAGCCGCGAGGCGGGCCTCGAGAAAGTCGCGGCTGCGGTCATTGAGACGGCCGGTGCCGCTGGTGCTGTTATAAGCGACGCCGACGGAAGCGGAGACGACCGCGATGGTGATGAGGGCGACGAGCAGGGTGCCGCCTTCGTTCTCGTGCGAATGTTTGATCATGGATTGCGGGGCTTAGTTTCTTGGACGTTCGCGGGATGGAATCATGCTCTGCACCCGCATATAGCTTGAGAAGGAGTTGATCTCCTTGTTTAGCATGACGGTGTCGAAGCCCGTGGCGCGGACGCGGAAGTCGATATTAACGAGGCGGTCGAGCCCGGCGTTGACGATGGAGAATGGGGTGATTTCGTCGCCGACGTTGCCGACTTCGCGGGAGAGAACGACGAATTTGGTGGCGTCGGTCAGGTCCGTCGTGGTCTCGAAGGAGGGATAACGCCGGAGTTGCGGGCGCGCGCCGGTGGTGGGCGTGACGATCAGCGCCTCGCGCCGGATGAGGTTGGACGTCTTCGGTTGGGCGGCGTCCCACGAGATTGCGGAGCCGATGGCATTGGCGAAATTCACGGTGATGGCCTGCAGGCTACCCGACACCGGTGCAGCGGTGATGGAGGAGACAAGCGGACGCGAAGTGGCCGGTGCGCCATCGATGAGCAGGACATCGCCGACGGAGGGCAAGGGCGGGGAGGCGTAGGGGTTGACGGAACGGGTGATCGTGACGCTCGTAGCGCTCGCAGCTAGCCCGGCGCCGCCGGGATGGGTGACGATATAGGGCTCGCCGAGAAGGCGATCGTAAAAGATACCGGCGGAAGGGGAAGTCGTGGCGACGCCGGAGGTATCGATGAGGACGGGAACATTAATGGCGCCCTGTAAGCGGTCGCTAATCTGGTCGATCGAGCGGCGCAGGCTGTTGTTGGACAGGTTCATCGTCACGTTCTTAGCGACGAGAAGGGTCCCGGTGCGAAGGTAGCAATAGGCGAGGCCGGAAACGATGATGCCGACGCCCGTGGCGACCATGAGTTCGGTGAGCGTGAATCCCGCTCTGCGTGTTCTGCGCGATGGTCGAAAGATCATATCAGTCGTCGATGGAACGCATCGTGTTGAGCGTGTAAGTGTAGTCGCGCCCGCGGTAGTTGTAGTTGAGACGAAAGGTGACTTTTCGGATGTCGGCGTTGTCGGTATTCGCCACGGCGGTGACGATGCGGGTGAGCGTGCCCTCCACCAGTTGGAAGCTGCTGCTCCCTTCGAGAACCACGGTGACGATATTGGTGGTGCCAGCGTCGTCGTCCCATACGGTCCCGCTGGAGGGGGTGATCGCGAGGATCGGCGGGACGGCGCTCTTGTTGCACGTGATGGATAGAGCGGTATCGATATTGCGCTGCACGATCGTCCGGGCGTTCGTGATGATGCGGTTGCTGGCCGCGGAACGGTTTAAGACGTTAAACGCCTGAACAGAACTGACCGCAACCAGACCGATCAGGACGGCGGCGGTCATCACCTCCACGAGTGCGTATCCGCCAGCGCGTACGTTTCTGGAGATTATAGAAAGCATTTCCCCTCACAAAAAAGCACCCCTTATGCCGCAAAAAACACAAAGTTTCACTTTGCCGCTCCGCGCCGGCAGGACCGCGCAGGGCACTCTCACCCGGCCATCAGCCCTTTTTCGCCGTGCTTTGGATGTAGATTTCGCGCAACTGCTTAAAGTCGACTTCCACCGGCGAATGGGTCATCAGATCCACGCCGCGGTTGTTTTTAGGGAAGGCGATCACATCGCGGATACTCTCAGCGCCGACGATCAGCATGACGAGGCGGTCGAGACCGAGGGCGATGCCGCCGTGTGGCGGGGCGCCGAAGCTGAACGCACGGAGAAGGTGGCTGAATTTGAGTTCCTGATCCTCAGGCGAGACCCCGAGCACTTCGAACATCTTCGCCTGCAAATCCTTCTCGTGAATCCGGATGGAGCCGCCTCCGAGTTCGACGCCATTGAGCACGACATCGTAAGCGACGGCGCGGACTTTCGCGTATTCGCCGGCTTCGAGGTGCACCATGTCCTCCGCCTTTGGGCGGGTGAAAGGGTGATGGACGGCGACCCAGTGGTTGTCTTCGGCGCTGAAGGAGAGGAGGGGAAAGTCGACGACCCAGAGGAAGTTGAGTTCTTCCTTGGTGGCGGCGAGCATCCCGAGGAGTTCGGCGCAGCGGAGCCGGACGCGGCCGAGGACTTCGCAAACGGCTTCGAGCTTCATATCGGCACCGAAGAAGAGGACGTCCCCTTCCGCGAAATCGAGCCGTGCCGCGAGCGCCGTCTTTTCCGCCTCGCTGAAGAATTTCACGATGGGCGACTCCCATTCGCCACCGACGCTCCATTTAATGTAAGCGAGACCTTTCGCGCCGAATTCCGTCTTGACCCACTCTTCCCATTTCTTGAGCTGCTCCTTGCTCAGGGCCGGCGCAGCGCCTTTGGCGTTGAGCGCCTTGATGATGCCGCCGCCTTCGGCCACGGAGCGGAAGACTTTGAAGGTGGATTCTTTGAAAATGTCGGCGAGATCCACGAGTTCCATGCCGAAGCGGAGATCGGGCTTGTCCGAGCCGTAGCGGCCCATCGCTTCGGCATAGCACATGCGGCGGAACGGCAAGGGGATGTCGACCCCGCGCGCTTCCTTGAAGATGCGGGCCAGGAGACCCTCGATGAGGGTCTGGATTTCCAACTCGGTGATGAAGGACGCCTCGACGTCGATCTGCGTAAACTCGGGCTGGCGATCGGCGCGCAAGTCTTCATCGCGAAAGCAGCGTGCGACTTGGAAATACTTCTCTAGGCCGGCGACCTGGAGAAGCTGCTTGTACTGCTGCGGCGCCTGCGGCAGCGCGTAAAAGGTGCCGGGATTCAGGCGCGAGGGCACGAGGAAATCACGCGCGCCTTCAGGGGTCGGATTGGAGAGAATCGGAGTTTCAATTTCGAGGAAACCGCCCTCGTCGAGATAGTCACGCGTGGCCTTCACCACGCGATGCCGCAGGCGCAGGTTTCGCAGCATGGGAGCGGTGCGGAGGTCGAGGTATCGGTACTGCAGGCGCAGGTCCTCGTTCACGCTCGGGTCATCGAGCGGAAAAGGCGGCACGTCAGCCTTGTTGAGGACATGGAGGGCCGTCGCGATGATTTCGATGGCTCCGGTGTCGAGCTTCGTGTTTTCCGTCCCGGCCAGTCGCGCGGCGACCACGCCGGTCACCTGCACCACGTCTTCCCCGCGGAGCTTATGAGCGGCGGCGGCGGCCTCGGGATTTTCCTCCGGACGGAAGACGGCCTGGGTCATTCCCTCGCGGTCGCGCAGGTCGATGAAGATCACGCCATGGTGATCGCGATTCGTATTCACCCAACCGGAGAGAGTCACGGTCTGGCCGATGTCGGCGGGGCGGAGCTGGCTGCAATGATGAGTGCGATACATGGTGCTTTGAAGGAAAGGAGCGCGGAACGTAGCGGAAATGTGGGCGGTGTGGAGAAGAATTTCCACGGTTTGCGCGACTCGGGAATCGGGGGCAAAACAAAGAAAATGGGGCCGCCGACCGAGTGGCCGACGACCCCGCGTTCCCCCCGGAACAACGGCTTCAGACACGCGCGTGGCCGTTTCGTTTAAAAGAAGTCCGGGAATTTTGTGGGGACGCTTGACCGCCGGGGATGCCGGCGTGACGCTCGATGCACCTGCATGAAACCCGCGCTCGTCCTCGCCGCCCTACTTGCTCTTTCCACCCAAAGCCCGGCAGCGATCAAAGCGCTGAAACGGGATTATCTCGCCGAAGCCGAGGAGGCGCTGAGAGCGCGAGACCCCGAGGGCGCGCTGAAGGCGCTGGACGCGGCATTGGCGGCGCAGCCGGAAAATGCCGTGGCGCATTACTGGCGCGGGCGATTGCTGGCCGGAAAGAGCGAGTGGGACAAGGCGCTGAGCGATCTGGACGAGGCGGTGCGCCTCGACCCGCGGAATCCACAATCGTACGGATACCGTGGCTACGTGCACCAAAAGCGGCGCGAGTTGGATCTGGCGATCGCCGATCTCAACGCGGGGCTGCGGCTCGATCCGCAGGATGATTGGGCACTTTATTGCCGTGGTCTGATCTTTGGTGAACGGGGGGACATCGCGGCGGCACTCGGCGACCTGGATGCGGCGATCGACGTGAATCCGAACAATCCGCAGGCAATCGTCAGCCGCGGGCACTTGCATCTTCTCAAGCAAAACTGGGCTGCGGCCCTCGTGGATTTCGAGCGCGCGATCCTGATGAATCCGAGCGATCCCCTAGGCTTCGCTGGACGGGCGGGCGTCGAGTTCATGAAGGGCGAGTACCAGAAATCCGTGGATGATTATTCGAAAGTAATCGAACTCTCGCCGAAGGATGCGCGGGCCCTTGCGCAGCGCGGGTTTGCCCGCGCCGCGCTCGATGAAACCGAAAAGGCGATGGCGGATTTCGAGTCGGCTCTAAAGATGGATCCGAAGGAGGGTGCGGCCTTGATCGGCCGTGCGGAACTGCGCCGGATGGGAAAGAAATGGGCGGAGGCCATCGCGGATTACGACGCGGCGCTCGTCGAGGAACCCGGAGACTTCCGAGCCTTGATGGGCCGCGCGTCGGCGCACTACGGAGCGGGCGCATTCGAGAAATCCCTTGCCGATTACGCGGAGACGCTCAAGTTTTTTCCGAAAGAACCGCAGCCCTACAACGACTACGCATGGCTGCTGGCCACTGCGCCGAAGGAAGGTGTCCGCGACGGGAAACGCGCGGTGGAACTGGCGACGGAGGCCTGCAAACTGACGGAATTCAAGACCTCTGCCTACATCGACACGCTCGCGGCTGCGTATGCGGAAAAGGGTGATTTTCCCGAGGCGCTGAAGTGGCAGGATGAGGCCGTGAAGCTGAGCGCCAGTGAGCCGGAAGAAGTGCAGAAGGAGATCAAGGACCGGATCGCTTTGTATAAGGAGAAGAAGGCGTATCGCGAGGCGCGCTGAGCGCGGCGGGGTTGTCGGATTATCGGTCGCGGGAAAGTATGTAGGCATTTCGGGGGATTCCCGTGGTGCAGTCGGTAGCGGTCCTTCGGTGGGGCGTATGGCACGTGCTTTTTGTTGCGTGTCTAAAACGAGGATTAACCCATGCATCTTGAAGCCGAAATTCATTCTGTTCTACCGCTCCCGAAGCCGCCCGCCATTGGATCTGCCGAGATTACACAACTCCGCATCGAGTTTGCGGGGGAGGGGATCGATGACCTGGTGAAAATGTTTGAGCAGGAAGGCCCGGAGAACATCGAGCGGATCGCGGCTGCCGTTCGCAGCGGCGACGCCAACGCAATGCGGAGGGCCGCCCACCAACTCAAGGGCGCCGCCGCCAATTTTGGCGCACATCCACTGCAATCGCTTTGCGAGGAAATGGAGCAGGCCGGACGCGCGGGCGATACAGTGTCGGTCAGTGGAATGGTCGCCGAAGTGCGGCGCGAATACCGCCGTGTCGAAGCGGCGCTGTCGGACGAATGCCGAAACAAATCATCGCTATGAGGACTATCATGCCAGGCGCTTGCCTAGACATCATCATTGCCGAAGATGAGCCGATCACTCGGCGCCGTTTGATCACGATGCTCACGACGATGGGACACAAAGTGCGCGCATTTGAAAATGGCAAAGCCGCATGGGAGGCCTTCGACGCGCAGCCTTCGCGGGTGATCATCAGCGACTGGCAAATGCCCGAGATGGACGGGGTCGAACTTTGCGGCCGAGTGCGTGCTCGGGAGCAGACCGAGTACACGTATTTCATCCTCGTCACCGCGGAGCGCACGGAAGAAGCCGACTGCGACAATGCGAGCTATGCCGGAACGGATGACTTTCTGAGCAAACCCCTCACCAGCGTGAGCCTGTGGCGGCGCTTGAGGGTGGCGAAGCGCATTCTCGGATTCACCCGGGAGATCGGCCAACTCAAGGCCCTCATCCCGATCTGTGCCTATTGTCGGCAAATCCGTGAGGACGACGATTTCTGGAGCAACATCGAGCAATACGTCCAGGCTCACACTGGCAGTCGTTTCAGCCACGGCATCTGCCCGCAATGTTACGACAAGGTCATCCGCGACATGGAGAACGAAGTGGCGCAGATCGCCGCCAGCGAGCCCGAAGCGGCACACGCGCAGCCAAGCGTCGGCTAGCACAACGCGATCAACCATGGACGAGGTCACCAAGGAATTCATCATTGAAAGCAGGGAGAACCTGGACCAACTCGAGCGCGATCTGGTCGCTCTCGAAAAAGACCCATCTTCGCCGGGTACTCTCGCCGGGATTTTCCGCACGATGCATTCCCTGAAAGGGACGTGCGGGTTTCTCGCATTTGAAAAACTCGAAGCCATCGCCCACGCAGCCGAGAATCTGCTGAGCCTCCTGCGCGACGGAAAATTCGCGATGAGTGCCACGATCGCCAATGCGTTATTGGCGACTTCGGACGTGATCCGCGAAATGCTCGCAAACATCGAAGCCTGCGGCAGCGAGGGCGTCATCGACGAAGAGCCAATCGTCACGATGCTCACGAGGCTCCAATCGAGTCGGCAAGCGTCGCTCGATCGTGGGATTGAGAGCATCGAGAAGCCGGTGGCAGCGGGTGGTGAAACCGGATCGGTGGATTCGACCGTGCGGGTCAGCGTCGCGCTTCTGGATCAATTGATGAACATGGTCGGGGAACTGGTGCTCACTCGGAATCAAATCGTCCAAAGTTCCGTTCGCAGCGAGAATACGTGCTTCGCCGTCGCCTCCCAGCGGCTCAACATCATCACCAGTGAACTGCAGGAGCGCGTGATGAAGACGCGAATGGAGCCGATGACCAACGTTTGGGGAAAGTTTCCAAGGCTCGTCCGAGACCTTGCCCAAGCCTGCTCGAAGCGGGTCCGCCTCGGAATCGAAGGCGCTCACACGGAACTCGACCGAACCCTCCTCGATGCGATCCGTGATCCGCTGACTCATCTGGTGCGAAACGCAATCGATCACGGCATCGAGACGCCGGAAGTGCGGGTCGCCGCCGGGAAACCCGCAGAGGGCTCTCTTTCCCTTCGCGCCTACCACGAAGGCGGGCTGGTCAATATCGAGATGGCCGACGACGGCGCTGGTATCAACGCGGAGACGGTCAAGAGGCTCGCTATCGAACGAGGGCTCGTGACTCCTGAGCAGGCGGCGCGAATGAACGAGCGCGAGGCAATCGACCTCATTTTTGTGCCGGGATTTTCGACCGCGGCAAAAGTCAGCAGCATTTCCGGCCGCGGTGTCGGAATGGATGTGGTGAAGACCCACATCGAGCGGGTCGGCGGCATCGTCGACGTGCTCACCGAGGCCGGCCGCGGGACGACCTTCAAGATTCGGATTCCTCTCACCCTGGCCATCATTCCGGCGCTGACGGTCAGTTGCGGGGGGGATCGTTACGCGATCCCGCAAGTCAATGTGACCGAGTTGCTCCGAGTGGAACGCGTCGGCGGTCTCGAAAGTGTCCACGGCGCCTTGGTGCATCGACTTCGGGGTAACTTACTGCCGGTGCTGCATCTCGGAGATGAGCTCCAGGTTTCCACCGTCCGTCCGGATGGAAACACGGTTCAAATCGTCGTCTTGCAAGCTGGCGAACGGCGCTTCGGCATCATCGTCGAAGACGTCCACGACGCCGGCGAGATCGTGGTAAAGCCGCTGGGCTGGTTGCTCAAAGGGACGCCATGCCTGGCGGGTGCCACCATCATGGGGGACGGGACCGTAGCTCTGATTCTCGATGTCTTCAGCCTCGCCCGCCGCGCCGAACTCATCGCTGCCGAAGCGCACTCGCACACGACCGTCGAGCAGGCTCCGAAGGCTCCGGAGGACGCACGCGAAGAGCTGCTGCTCTTTGGCGTCGGCGAGCGCGGAATGGCGATGCCGCTTTCAGCCGTCGCCCGTCTCGAGGAGTTCGGGCGCAAGGATATCGAGCGAACGGGTGCCCGGAATGCGGTGCAATATCGCGGCCAGATCCTCCCGCTCGTTTCCGTCGCGGGTGCTCTGGAAACATCGCTCGCGGACCAATCCAGCGATTTGATTCGAGCGATCATTTATACCGAACATGGACGAAGCGTGGGGCTGGTCGTCAGCCACATCCAAGACATCGTCCACGAGTCCACCCGCTTTCAGCGCGGGACTCCACAACCCGGCATCCTTGGTTCCGCGGTGATCGGATCGCGAGTCACGGATTTGCTCGATGTCCGGGCGATCATTCGGGCTGACGATCCCAGCTTTTTTGACGAGGTGGCCCAATGAACGGTTTTCACGAAGTTTGCACGTTTCTGATCGACGGACATTTGTTCGGAATCGACGTCGTCGAGGTGCAGGAAGTGATCCGGCCGCAACAGATGACGCGAGTGCCGCTCGCCCCGCGCGCCGTGGCAGGATTGCTCAACGTGCGAGGTCAACTCGTTACCGCCATCGACCTTCGGCGGCGCCTGGATCTTCCGGCGAGGCAGGCGGGGATGGAGCTCATGAATATCGTCGTTGGGACGCCCGAGGGTGCCGTCAGCCTGCTAGTCGATTCCGTGGGCGAGGTCCTCTCGATCGCGGACGACGCGTACGAACTGCCACCGCCCACCCTGCGCCCGCCCGCCCGCGATGTGGTCCGGGGCGTCGTGAAGTTAAGCGGACGCCTCCTTCTCCATCTCGACACCAAAGCCCTCATCGGCGGAGTGGCCGCCACCATTTAGCAACACCCAACAAACGTCTTCCTATGAAATGGACCATCAATCGTAAACTTCTCGGCCTCGCCGGAGTCAGTTCCATCCTCGCCTTTGCATTGGGAGCATCAGGTTTTGTTGGCGTCACGCAGATCAATAGCGCGAACGGTCAGCTAATGGTCCATTTTCAAGGCATCCGTTGCCACATGGTTGCCGATATGATGCACGACGCGCTCCGCGCCGACGTACTGGCGGTCATTCTGGGGAAGTACTCCGTCGCGGACGCCGAGGCCGGCGCTGCCGATCTCGAACGGCACACCAAGGAGTTTCGAAGTGCGCTGGACCGCGTGGATAAACTCGATTTCGGCGAGGATGTCGAAAAGGCACTGAGCGACGTGCGCCCTGGGTTGGACGCATACATCTCGAGCGCAAATAGCATTGCACTCGTCGCGTTGACGGATCACGCGAAGGCGGCAGCGCAATACCCGGGATTTCAAAACTCGTTTGATGCCCTTGAGGGCCCGATGGCCAATCTCAACACGCTCATCGAGGAAGCCGTCAACAAGGATGCCCGTGAGGCCGCTGCAAAACAGGCGTTTACGAAATATTTCATCCTGATTTCCGTCCTCGTCGGCACGGCGAGTATCTTCGGCCTCGGGTATACCGTGGCGCGACGGTTGGTGGGGGACATCAATCAAGTCGTCTCGATGGCCAACCGGCTGGCGGACGGCGATCTTACCGCGGAAGTCGAGGCGACTGGCAACGACGAAATCAGCGACCTGCTTCGCACGATGAATCAGCTCACGCAAAGGCTTCGCGACGCGATGCGCGGCATCGGACGGAGTGCAACGGTCCTGGCGAGTTCGGCCTCGGAACTGACGATGGTGAGCCAGCAGATGAGCGCGAATGCGGAGGAGACGGCGGCGCAGGCGAACACGGTGTCTGCGGCAGGGGAGCAGGTGAGCAACAGCGTGCAGACGGTG
>JAYTDO010000260.1:0-36037 GCA_043735935.1 Chthoniobacteraceae bacterium | reverse complement strand
TCTCAAACTCGCCATCAACGAATACAAGGCCTGAAAACTCAAAACAGACAATGAATTCATCGATATAGCAGGAGTCAACTATGAGAGCTATCGTGGGTCAGAGATGAAAGTCGTCTCTCGCAATGAGAAGCAATCCAAATGTGCGAACTACATAGTCGGTATGCTCAATGCTACTTCCCAAAGTGGGGCTATCTTACCAGATTATCTCATCCCAATCCAATCGAGTCTCACAAGTGCCAAGTCCCAGACTGAGCAACAGAACGCACTCACTCGGGCACTGGGACAGAGTTATTTTGCTCTCTTCGAGATCATAGATTCACCTGCAACAAAATCCAAGACAAATACTGACACTGGTAGTACTATTCCTATAGCAATAAGTGGTACAACCAATACAACTAAACTGCGTTAATACACAAAAAAACTCCCTTTCGAATTACTCGGAAGGGAGTTTTTGTATAGCAGAGCGAAATTGTTCTGCACGATCGAGCGATTTCGAGCGGCGCATACGCTTTCATGAACGGCGCGTCTTCCGTCTTGAGGATGGCCAGATTGCATTCGTAATCGACGGCTTCAATGGTTGCCGGAGCTTTGGCGCCACCGTCCGGGGCTTCAAATTCCAAAAATGTCGCGTTCGCGACCAATTCCGCGGTGACAAGCACGCGCCCGCCGGGCAGGACAGCACCGATCGCGCGCCGGGAATAGGGTGGGCGCTTTGACCAAGGCGTCAGGAAGTTCCACTGTTGATTGGTGACATTGACGCGGACGGCAGAGAGCTGCTTTTTGGGGAGGTCTGCGACGCGCTGCGCATTCACCCCGAGAGGGCTCAGCACGGCGACGGTAAAAAACAGGCAGAGAAGCTTTCGCATAAAAATCAAAGTCCGGGAACGTTCTGCTCCTCTGTCACGTTGTAGCGTGCCTTGATCCGGTCCTTCGCCGCCTCGACCGCGGAGCGTTCGAGCACGAGCGGCCTTCCGGCCCCGAGAAATTTGATCACATAAAACTCTGGTTTCTCCGCGAGGGCGACCGCGAGGTCTTTAAGGGTCTTCACGGGTTTTCCGTTCACCTCGTCCACGATCTGTTCCTTAAAATCACCCAGATACGTGTTGAGCGGATCGGGCAGGACCGCGGAAAGGACGATCACCTCAGGCCGCTCCACGTAGAGTTCTTTGGTGATGAAGTATTCAAAGTAGAAATCGACGCGCGGATTTTGGAAGCCGTAGGCGTTCATCAGATTCCGCGAGAGTGGCTGAAACAGGAGGCCGCCGAACAAGACGAATGACGCCTCTTCATCGTAGCGATTGGCCTGGATATTGTGGTCCCATGCCTTGGTGAACTTCGTTTCCAGCTCCATCGGCTTTTTATCCCGAGAGATCGAAAACTTAACGGTATCCCCGAGGAACTTCCGTTCGGCGACCTCCGCCATCAGCACCCGTTCTCCCTCGAGTTCCACGAAGCCGTCGCTCGCGACGTTCAGCCCGTCGACGGCGAGGATCACGTCTCCGGTTTGCAAGATCCCGAAAGCAGGGCCGTCGTGCGCCACATTCGAAACCATGACTCCGCGGTCGTCGTCCGGCGCCCCGAGCGCGCGGCGCATCGCCTTGTTCGGCAGCGCGAATGTGCCCAGGGTGAGATCCATATAACGGTCGTAATGGCCGTCTTTCACGTCCTGGAGAAAGTGCTTAATCACCGGAGTCGGGATCATGTAGCCGACGTTTTGCGCCACGTCGCCGGAGTAGCCCTGAAAGGCGACGCCGACGACCTTTCCATCCTGAAGCACCGGACCACCTGAGTTCCCAGGATTGATGGCGGCGTCGATTTGCACCGTGAGATGCGAGTCCACGATCGAATGCGAATACGTAAGGAAATCCACCCGGGAAACGACGCCCTGCGTCACCGACATCCGCTCGCCGCCGATCGGGTATCCGAATACGGAGACCGTGCTTTCCAGCTCCGGGATGCCGCCGAGCGCGAGCGGTTTGGTGTATTTGAAAAACTCCGGATCATCGAGCTTCAGCAGCGCGAGATCGCAATCGTGCGCGATGTGCTCGACGCGGGCCGTGTATTTTTTGGGATCGCCCTCTTTTTCCACGGTGATGAAACGCGCGTTTGAAACGACGTGGGCATTCGTCACGAGCCGGTCGCCTTCGACGACCCAGCCTGTGCCGGAGCCGCCGCCGCCCTGGCCGGGCAGCCACGGGATGCGGTAGTTCGCCTCCTGCGCGGTCGTATGGATACGTGCGATCGAGTGGCGGACTTCCGAAGGTTGACCCGAAGCCGACACTGCGAGGAGGAGTGCCGGAGCAAAGGCGGACCAGAAACGAGGGGACATGAGTGCGGAAAGTTGAGCACGCCCCGCGTGCGTGTCCAGCCTTGCGGCGGGAAAATTTGGCTTTGGGTCGCGACGGGCCCGCGCGTTTGTCCTCGCAGCATGGGACGGTGCTTCGCAATCCTCCCCATCCTCTGATGAGATGCTCCGATTTCCCCTCTGCCTCCAAGAATCCGCTACTACGCTGGCTCGTCGCCGGCTGCCTGCTCATGTCCGCGATCCCTGCATCGGCGGCGGACGACATCTTCGACCACGCGAATCTGATGGCTTGGTGCATCGTGCCTTTCGATGCGAAAAACCGCGGCCCCGAGGACCGGGCGCAGATGCTCGAGCGTCTCGGTTTGCATCGGCTGGCGTACGACTGGCGTGCGGAGCATGTGCCCCAGTTCGACGCCGAGATCGACGCGCTCTCGCGGCACGGCATCGAACTGACGGCGTGGTGGTTCCCGACACAGATGGACGACACGGCGAAGCGGATTATCGAAGTCATCGGGAGGCGCGGAGTGAAGCCGCAACTTTGGGTGATGGGCGGCGGAGCGCCGACCGAAGACGCGGCGGAACAAGCCGCGCGCGTCGAGCAGGAGGCCGAGAGGCTGCGGCCGATCGCCGCCGCGGCGGCGGGGATCGGATGCAAGGTCGCGCTGTATAACCACGGCGCGTGGTTTGGCGAACCGGAGAATCAAATCGCGATCATCGAACGCCTGGCGCGTGACGGTGTGTCGAATGTCGGAATCGTCTACAACCTCCATCACGGGCATTCGCACGTGCCACGATTTGCCGCGCTTTTGGAGCAAATGAAACCGTATCTCCTCGCCTTGAACATCAACGGCATGGCGAAGGAGGGGGACGGGGCGGGTCGTAAAATTCTGCCGATCGGGCAGGGGGAATTGGATCTCGAAATCCTGCGAACGATCCGTGCGAGCGGTTGGCGTGGACCGGTGGGCATCCTCAATCACATGCCCGAGCTCGATGCCGAGGAGCGGCTCCGCGATAATCTCGAAGGGCTCGATTGGCTGCGCGTGCAACTGGACGGAAAGCCCGCGGGCCCGGCGCCGAAACCGCGGACTTGGCCGCTGCCGTCGGCGAAAGCCCCGGCGGCAACACCTCCCGCCGCGTTTGCGCCGGACCGCGCACCGCTTCATCCGGAGCAATGGCCGCACTGGCAGGCACCGGTGAACCGCGATCGGATCTTCGATTTCTACGCAAAGGAAGCGCGTCACTTCGTCGGCGTGCGCCCGCTGCCGGAGGTTCTCCCGCCTTATCCGGGGCTCGATGGAGGAACCTTCGGTCACTGGGGAAACCAGAACGAGGCGAGTTGGCGGGACGGGCGCTGGAATGAGACGGAGCTTGGGTCGCTGATGAGCGGAGTTTTCCGAGGTGGCGACATCACGGTGCCACGCGCTGTGTGCGTCCGCCTCGGTGACGACGCCGGCCTGTCCGCGTGTTTCGACCCGGATGTCTTGGACTTTCGACTGTCGTGGCGTGGCGGGTTTGTCGGGTTTGGCGATGCACGGCACGGCTTCATGAGCGGCATCCAGATGCAGGGCGAAGTGGCTGAGCGGTTGCCGATACGCGCGAAACGCCCGGCGGGTGCCGTCTATCACGGCTTTTATCGGAATGGTGAGCGCGTGATTTTCTCGTACTCGCTGGAAGGCGTGGAGATGCTCGATGCGGCGTGGGCGGCTGGTGGAAAGTTCGTCCGGGAGCGGGCACCGGCGGCGGAGCACTCGTTGCGTGCCCTCATGCGTGGCGGTCTCGCGCGGTGGCCGCAGATCATCGAGACGCGCGGCGAACTCGGCACCGGGATCCCGTATGCGGTCGACACGTTGACGCTGCCGGCGGAGAACCCTTGGAAAACGCTCTTCTTCGTCGGGGATCACGATTTTTTTGCGAATGGCGACATCGCCATCTGTACGTTTACCGGAGAGGTCTGGCGCGTGAGTGGGGTCGATGACTCGCTCGCGCATCTGCGATGGAAACGCGTGGCGACGGGCCTGCATCAGCCGCTCGGTCTCGTGATCGCCGACGAAAAAATCTGCGTGCTCGGGCGGGATCAAATCACACGGCTTCATGATCTGAACGGCGACGGCGAGGCGGACTTTTACGAGTGCCTCGCGAGCGGCTACAAGACCTCGTCGAACGGGCACGATTACATCACGGGACTGCAGCGCGACGCACGCGGACGTTTTTACTTCGCGTCGAGCAGCCAGGGAGTTTGCCGGCTCGCGCAGGGAGGTCAGCTCGAGGTGGTGGCTACCGGGTTTCGGAATCCCGATGGCCTCGGTCTTGCGGCGGATGGCACGCTCACGACCTCGGCGCAGGAGGGCGAGTGGACGCCGGCGTCGGCGATTTACCAACTCAAACCGGGTGGATTTTACGGGTATCGGGGGCCGCAGCCGGGCGTGGCGACGGAGCCGCCGCTGGTGTATTTGCCGCGCGGTCTGGATAACTCGTGCGGCGGCCAGGTGTTCGTCGATAGCGAGCGATGGGGGCCGCTGCGCGGGCAGCTCGTGCATTTTTCATTCGGCGCGGGCGCTCATTTTCTGGTCCTGCGCGAGACGATCGACGGGCAGGCGCAAGGTGCGGTCGTCCCGCTGCCGGGGGAGTTTCTCTCCGGGGTTCATCGCGGTCGTTTTTCACCAAAGGACGGCCAGCTATACGCTAGCGGAATGGGCGGATGGGGCAGCTATACGGTCGCGGATGGTTGCCTTCAGCGGGTGCGCTTTACTGGCGGCGCACCGCAGCTTCCGATTCGTTTTGAGACGCGGGCAAACGGCGTGCTGGTGACGTTTTCGGAGCCGGTCGACCGCGCGGTTGCCGCAGTGGCGTCGAAGCATTTCGCACAATGTTGGAACTACCTTTATTCGTCGGCATACGGCTCGCCGGAACTTTCGCTGAAGGACCCCGCCAAGCCGGGTCACGACCCATTGGATATTTCCAGTGCGCATGTTCTGGCCGACGGGCGCACGTTGTTTTTGGAAATACCGCAGCTCCAGCCGGCGAACCAAATCCACCTGCGGGTGGCGACTGGGCCGGATCGAGCGCAGGATCTTTTTCTCACGGCCCACCGGCTGGGCGCTGAGTTTACGGACTTCGATGGATACCGGGCGATCCCGAAGGATTCGCCGCCGCACGTTCACCCCGGTATCGTGCCGGCAGCCGTCCCGAACCCGTGGACCAAAGGCCCGCCCGGACGCGAACTGAAAATCCAATCTGCCAACGGACTTCAGTTTTCCGTCCGCGAACTCCGGGCCAAGGCGGGCGAACGGATTTCGCTCACATTTGCGAACCCCGACGTGATGCCGCACAACTGGGCGCTCCTGGCCGCAGGCAGTCTCGCGCGGGTCGGCGATGGCGTGAATAAACTGGTGGCGGACCCCGCCGCTGCCGCGCGCCAGTATATTCCCGTAACCCCGGACGTGCTCGCGTTCACCGACATCGTGGCGCCGGGTGGCTCGTTCACGATCCATTTCAATGCACCCGCTGCGCCGGGCGATTACCCGTTCATTTGCACCTTTCCGGGCCACTGGCAGATCATGCAGGGGATCGTGAAAGTGGAGTGACTTGAGCTGCAGTCGGAATTTCGTGTTTCCGATTCCGGATTTTTCCGCGAAAACCCACGCGTGCTCGCGTACTTCGTCCACAACTTCAGTCCATTCATTCTCGAGTTCAGCCCCGGAGTCGGCATTCGCTGGTACGGTCTCGCTTACATCGCGGGGTTTCTCATCGGCTACCGCCTTTACTGGCGGCTTGCCGTGCGCGGCTTTACCGAAATGCCCCCGGCTCAGGTCGCGGACTTCATCACGTGGGCCGCGGTTTTTGGGGTGATGCTCGGCGGCCGACTTGGGTGGACGATCTTTTACGGATGGCCTGAGGTCGCGGCGCATCCGTTGGACGTTTTCAAAGTGTGGGGCGGCGGCATGTCGAGCCACGGTGGAATCCTCGGGTTGGTGCTCTTCACCCTCTACTGGTCCCGCTCGCGGAAGCTGTCGTGGACGAGTATCGGGGACTCCTTGTGCGTCGTCGCGCCCATCGGTCTGCTCCTCGTTCGCCTCGCGAATTTCATCAACGGCGAGCTTTACGGAAAGCCGACCGATGTGCCGTGGGCCGTAATCTTCAAGACGACCGACCCGGACATGCTCCCGCGCCACCCCTCGCAGCTTTACGAAGCGGGCTTGGAAGGCGTCGTCCTGTTCAGCGCGCTCTGGATCATGCGCACGCGGATGAGGCTGCCGCGCGGGATCATCACTGGCGCGTTCTTCGTCCTGTATGCCGCGTTGCGGATCGTCGGAGAAGTTTTCCGTGAGCCCGATCCCGCATGGTCCGTGGGGCAGTTTTCGGCGGGTCAGTTTCTCTCGCTCTTCATGTTCATCATCGGAGCGGCATTCCTCGCCTGGGGCTGGCGCACGCAGCAGTACGAACACGCGCTGACATTGACGGAGCAGCCAAATACTGGCAGTCCAGCGGCATGAAATCGCAACGTCCGTTCCTCCGATTGCTAATCATCGCGGCATTTGCCGTGAATGCGTGCGCTCAGGAAAAAGAAGACGGCAAGCTGACGATCGACATTCCGGTGGCCGTGCAGTCTGCCATTCGGAAGGAGCAGGGGGATGGAAAGGTGCATGATTTCCGCCGCGTGAATGAAACCGACGGCACGACCTACGTCGTCGGACTTCTCATCGATGGAAAAAACTACGCGCTTTCGCTCGATGCCGCAGGGCGCGTCATGCGCAAAGAACTCGATGAAGAGCGGAAGGAAGAGAAGCCGTTGACGGTCGAAAGTCTGCCCGCCGCGATCAAGAAGACGCTGGCGCGGGAATCGGTGGGTGCGCCGGTCACGGAGATTCGCGTGAACGAAAAGACCTACACCGCAGAGATCGTGATCGGGAAGCGGAAGTACTCGATCGAGATCGATGAGCAGGGAAAATTGATCCGCAAGAATTACACCGGCGAAGACGACGGAAACTGAGCGCCTGTGCTGCCGGCGGACGAATTCCAGGAGGTGTGCGACGGCCTGTGGTCGTGGCAGCGCTACCAACCGGCGGTGAAAGTGGACTGCTCTTCGAGCGCTTTGCGCGTTGGTGGAAAGCTGATCTTCATCGATCCGATCCCGCTCGCTGCGGATGCCCTCGCGGAACTGGGCAAGCCAGCCGCCATCATCGCCACGAACGGAAACCACGGCCGGGCAATCGCGAAGTTCCGCGAGCAATTCGGCGTGCCCGTCATCGCGCATGGGGACGCGTCGCCGACATTAGGATTGGACGTACATACGACGGTAGCCGACGGACAACTCATCTTCGAAACGCTCACCGTCATCGCGATCCCCGGCGCGGCGGCAGGCGAGATCGCTCTGTACGACGCCCGCGGCTGGCTGATCGTTGGGGATGCCTTGATCAACCTGGAGCCGGATGGCCTCGCGTTGCTTCCCGACAAATACTGCCTCAACCCGCGCGAAATGCGGATCGGGCTGCAAAAACTATTGCGGTTTCCATTCCAAGTTCTGACATTCGCGCACGGTCTGCCGCTTGCCGTCCACGCGCGGCCACGCCTCGAAGCCCTGCTCGCATGAAACATTTCCTCCTCTTCCTTTCCCTCATCACCGCCTCCATCGCATCCGCGCAGGAAAAGCCGGCCAGGGAAAAGCCCGCTGTTGCCGAAAAGCCGAAGGCCGCGGCGGAAGCGGCTCCGAAAAATGCGGAATCGTCGTCAGGCGAGTCCCCGCGCGTTGCCACGCCGACGACCGCATCGAATGACGTTCCGGCGCAAGTGGCGGCGATCTTCTTTGGCCTGTTGCAAAAGGGTCAGATCGACCCCGCTTACGAAGGGCTGACAAAAGGATCCAAAATCGCAGAGCGCCCCGATGACATCAAAACGCTCAAAACCAAAACTAAGGACGCGACCGATCTTTTCGGACCCGTGCAGGGTTTCGAGTTGGTCGAAACTAAAAGCGTGGGATCGCATTTGCTACGCCGCACGTACCTTTCCCTTAATAAGGAGTTTCCGCTGCGCTGGCGCTTCTATTTCTATCTCTCAGACAATCTTTGGCGGCTCATCGATTTGCGCGTGGATGATCGCGTGACGGGGATGTTCGAGGAGGCTGAAGAAGCCAAGAGCGTGTTGGACGCGAAGTGAACGGCCGATCGGCGCCCGGAGGGTTTGTGCGGGCATTACGGTTTGTGCGGTTTTCGCACACTGTCTTCGCTCTGCCGTTTGCCTTTGGAGCCATGCTGGTGGCCGCGCGCGGACTGCCGTCGGTGAAAACGTTCGGCCTGATCCTGCTTTGCATGGTTTTCGCGCGTACCGCCGCCATGGTTTTCAATCGACTCGCCGACTGGCAGATCGACCAGCGAAATCCCCGCACGGCCGACCGCCACACGCTCATCTCCCGCGGTGGAGCCATCGCGTTGCTCATCGCGACTTCCGCCGCATTCATCGCCACGACCTGGTGGATCAATCCGCTGTGCTTTTGGCTTTCGCCGGTCGCGCTCGCGATCGTTTTTTTCTATTCTCTCACAAAGCGCTTTACCTCATTCAGCCACTTCTTCCTCGGTCTCGCGCTTTCGGTTTCGCCGGTGGGCGCGTGGCTCGCGGTCGCCGGTTCGTTCGCCTTTGCGCCGCTCGTGCTCGCGCTGGCGGTGTTGTTCTGGGTCGCGGGCTTCGACATGATTTACGCGACGCAGGATCACGACTTCGACAAAGCCGAAGGGCTGCGCTCGCTCGTGGTCCGGTTTGGGATCGTGAAAAGCCTGCGTATCGCGCAAGGCTTGCACGTGGCGATGCTGGCAGTGCTTCCCGTATTCGGATGGTGCGCGGGACTCGGTATCGCCTATTACGCCAGTCTCATGCTCGTCGCGGGTGCGCTTGTGTTTGAGCACTCGACTGCCGGCAAGGGTGACATCGGGGCGATCAACCGGGCCTTTTTCAGCAGCAACGCCTTCGTCGGCGTGGTCTTTCTCGCGGGAATCTTCGTCGATCAAGTCGCGCTTCGCTGATTCGATCAAAACACCCATCTTCCAATCATGATTGGATAATTTGTTCCTTGCCGACGGCTGGGCACCGAGTCTATTCGGATTGCTATGTCTCAGCCCCATCCTCTCGCCGCCTTGCTTCGCGAACGCGTCGTCATCATCGACGGCGCCATGGGGACGACCATCCAGCAATATAAGCTGACGGAGGAGCAATTTCGCGGGGAGCGATTCAAGGACTGGGAGGGCAAGGACCTGAAAGGGAACAACGAACTGCTCAATCTCACGCAGCCGCAGATCATCGAGGAAATCCACCGGCGTTATTTCGAGGCCGGGGCGGATATCGCCGAGACGAACACGTTTAACGGGCAATTCATCTCACTTGGGGATTACGGGATGGAATCGCTCGCTTACGAGCTTGCGCGAGCCGGTGCGGAGTGCGCGCGGCGCGCGGCGGATTCGGTGATGGCGGCAAATCCGGGCCGGGTTTGCTTCGTCGCAGGGGCGCTCGGGCCGACGACCAAAACGTCCTCCATCTCGACGGATGTCAATGATGCCTCGGCGCGCGGGACGACATGGGATGAACTCGTCCGGGCCTACGGCGAACAGACGCGCGCGCTGCTCGATGGCGGTTGCGACATCCTGCTCGTGGAAACGATTTTTGACACGCTTAACGCCAAGGCAGCCTTTTTCGCCATCGAGCAAATCTTTGATGAGCGCGGGTTGACGCCCCTGCCTTATGGGCGCGAGCCGGAGCCGGGCAAGCGGGTCGTGCCGATCATGGCGTCGGTGACGTTCATCCAAAAGGGCGGCACGCGCGGTGTCACGGGCCAGACGGTCGAGGCGTTCTGGAATTCCATTTCTCACGTGCCGCTCCTCTGCGTCGGGATGAACTGCGCACTCGGACCGGAGGAGATGAGACCGCTTATCGAGGAGCTGTCGAATATCGCGCCGATTTACGTCAGCGTTTATCCGAACGCCGGGCTGCCGAATCCGCTCCTGCCCACGGGCTTTCCCGAGACGCCGGAAACCCTGGCGCCGCAGCTCGCTGAGTGGGGACGGAGCGGGATTTACAACATCGTCGGCGGCTGCTGCGGCACGACCCCGCCTCATATCGAGAAGATCGCGCAAGCCGTGAAGGGGATCGCTCCGCGAGTCGTGCCGAAGGTAGAGCCGTATTTGCGTTTGAGCGGCATCGACGCGCTCACGCTGACGCCCGAGACGAACTTCGTGAACATTGGCGAGCGCGCGAACGTCACGGGTTCGCCGAAGTTTGCGAAGCTGATCCTGGCCGGGGCCTACGAAGAAGCCGTCGCGATCGCGCGGCAGCAGGTGGAAAACGGCGCCCAGGTGATCGATATCAACATGGACGAGGGCATGCTCGACGGCGCGGCGGCGATGACGAAGTTCCTCAACTACATCATGACCGAGCCCGAGATCGCGAAGGTGCCGGTCATGGTCGACAGCTCGAAGTGGAGCGTGATCGAAGCCGGCCTCAAATGCATCCAGGGCAAGGGCATCGTGAATTCGATTTCGCTCAAGGAAGGTGAGGCGAAGTTTCTCGAAGCCGCCAAGCTCGTGCGGCGCTACGGCGCGGCCGTGGTGGTGATGGCCTTCGACGAACAGGGGCAGGCCGACACGCTGGAACGGAAATGTGAAATCTGTAAGCGCAGCTACGACCTGCTTGTCGATCGCGTCGGATTTCCGCCCGAGGACATCATTTTCGATCCGAACATCCTCACCGTCGCGACGGGCCTCGAGGAGCACAACAACTACGCGGTGAACTTCATCGAGGCGACGCGCTGGATCAAAGCGAACCTGCCTCGCGCGAAAGTCAGCGGCGGCGTGTCGAACATCTCGTTTTCCTTTCGTGGCAACAACCACATGCGGGAGGCGATGCACTCCGCTTTCCTCTACCACGCCATCCGCGCGGGGCTCGACATGGGTATCGTGAATGCGGGCCTGCTGGAGGTGTACGAGGAGATTCCGAAAGACCTGCTCGGGCTCGTCGAAGACGTATTGCTCAACCGCCGAGCCGACGCCACGGAGCGGCTGGTCGCGTTTGGCGAAAACATGAAACAGAAGGCCGGCGGCCCGGTGGAAAAGGCGACCGAGGAGTGGCGCAAGCTTTCCGTCGAGGAGCGGCTTACCCACTCGCTGGTCAAAGGCATCGACGCGTTTGTCACGCAGGACACTGAGGAGGCGCGGCTGAGGTATGACAAGCCGCTGAGTGTGATCGAAGGCCCGCTGATGGACGGCATGAACGTGGTCGGCGATCTCTTCGGCTCTGGGAAAATGTTCCTGCCTCAGGTCGTGAAATCCGCGCGCGTGATGAAGAAGGCGGTCGCGCATCTGCTGCCCTATATGGAGGCGGAAAAGGCCGCGACGCTCGCCGCCGGCGGCACCGTGCGCACGCAGGGTAAGGTGCTTTTGGCCACGGTGAAAGGCGACGTGCATGACATCGGCAAGAATATCGTCGGCGTCGTCCTCGGCTGTAACAACTACGAGGTCATCGACCTCGGCGTGATGGTCTCGTGCGACAAAATCCTCGCCACTGCGCGCGAACTGAAGGTCGATGTCATCGGCCTCTCCGGGCTGATCACGCCTTCGCTCGACGAGATGGTCCACGTGGCCCGCGAGATGGAACGCACCGGCATGAAGCAGCCTCTGCTCATCGGCGGCGCGACCACCAGCAAGGCGCACACGGCGGTGAAGATCGCCCAGCACTTTTCGCAGCCCGTCGTGCACGTGCTCGACGCGAGCCGCGCCGTGCCGGTCGTCAGCAGCCTCATCAGCGAAGAGCAGCGTGGCTCATTTGCGGTGAGAAACCGCGAGGAGCAGGACCGCTTGCGTGCGATGCACTCCGGGAATGTTCAGACGCTCGTTTCGCTGGAGCAGGCGCGTGCGAATCGCACGGTGATCGACTGGCGCGATGAGGAGATCGCAAAGCCGGAGTTCATCGGCGCACGTACGCTCGAGGATTTTCCGCTCGCGACGCTTCGTGAGTTCATCGATTGGTCGCCGTTCTTTCACACATGGGAGCTGCGCGGGATTTACCCGAAGATTTTCGAGCATGAAAAATACGGCGAACAGGCGCGCAAACTCTTCGCCGACGCTCAGGAGTTACTCGACCGGATCATCGACGGAAAGCTGCTGACGGCGCGCGCGGTTTACGGCTTCTTTCCCGCGAATGCGGTGGGTGATGACGTGGAGATCTATACTGATGACTCCCGAGCCCACGTGCGCTCGTCGCTGCACTTTCTCCGCCAGCAGATCGCAAAGAAGGAGGGCGAGCCGGATCAGTCGCTCGCCGATTTCATCGCCCCGAAAGGCAGTGGGCTGTGCGATTACGTCGCGGGATTTGCGGTGACGACGGGAATCGGGCTGAAGGTGATCGTGGAAAAATTTCAGGCCGACCATGACGACTACAATGCCATCATGGCCGAGGCGCTGGCTGACCGCTTGGCTGAGGCCTTTGCGGAATGCCTTCACAAGCGCGTGCGCGATGAGTGGGGCTACGGCCGCGCGGAAGGGCTCACGACCGAGCAGATCATCGCCGAGCAATACCGCGGCATCCGGCCGGCGGCGGGATATCCGGCGTGTCCGGATCACACCGAGAAGCGGATTCTTTGGGAGATGCTGGATGTGGAAAAGCAGACGGGCATCCTTCTCACCGAATCCTGCGCGATGTGGCCGGGGAGCAGTGTGAGTGGACTCTATTTCGCGCACCCGCGTGCGCGGTATTTTGGGCTTGGAAAGATCGATCGGGATCAGGTGCTCGACTATCACCTGCGCAAAGGGATGAGCGTGCAGGAGGTCGAGCGCTGGCTCGGCCCGAATCTGAACTACGACCCCGCGCCGATCGGCGGGGGAGGCACAGTGGCGTGTTCCTGTGGGGTGATCCACTGAACTTGGTTTTCTCTATTTCGAAGACGAGCCGATTCTTTGTCGTCCTCGCCTTGCTCGCTTTCGCGTGTGGCTCCGGCGCGGTTGCGAAAACGTTGCATCCGGAGGGCGCTCCCACGTTCAACCGCGATGTCGCCCCGATTCTCTTCGGCGAGTGCGTCGTCTGCCACCATCCCGGCGGCATCGGTCCGTTCAGCCTCGCCACTTATCCTGATGCGAAAAAGCGCGCGCAACTCATCGCACGCGTGACTGGCACCCGCTTTATGCCGCCGTGGCTGCCCGCGCCGGGGCATGGGGACTTCGTCGGCGAGCGCACCCTGACTGCCGCGCAGATCGCGACGATTGCCCGGTGGTTTGAGGCCGGAGCGCCCGAAGGTGCGGCGGGCGACCTCAAGGCCAAAGCGGAGTGGAACGACGACTGGCAACTCGGCAAACCCGATCTCATCGTGACGCTCCCCGAGGCGTTCACGCTGTTTGCGGACGGACGGGATGTTTACCGAAATTTTGTGATCCCGAACCCGGTTTCGAAGGATCGCTTCCTGCGGGCTCTGGAGTTTCGGCCTGGCCCGACGAAAGCGATTCATCACGCCTTTGTGCTCGTCGACGATACGGGCGCTGCGAGGCGCCGTGCGGCGATCGACCAGTTGCCGGGATTTGCGGGCATGGATGTCGGTGACGGTGCGACATCGCCGAACGCCTTGTTCCTGAGTTGGCAGCCGGGTCGACGACCATCTGAAGCGCCGGACGGCATGGCCGCACTGCTTCACAAGAACACAGATATTGTCCTCCAACTTCACATGCGCCCGACGGGAAAACCGGAGACCATTCGACCGACCGTCGCGCTTTATTTTACCGATCAGCCGCCGCGGCGGTTTTCCTTCCGCATCCTGCTCCGCTCGGTCCAGATCGACATTCCGGCCGGGGTGCGCGATTACGCGATCGAATCGTCTTACGAAGTTCCCGTCGATACCGACGTCCTCGCGCTCCTGCCGCATCTTCATTACCTCGGCCGCGAGGTGCATGGGTGGGCCGAACTGCCCGACGGCACTACCAAGGAGCTGATCCTCATCAAGAACTGGGACTTCAACTGGCAGGCCGACTATCGATTTGCCGCGCCGGTGTTTCTTCCGAAAGGCACGACGTTGCGGATGCGTTACACGTACGACAACTCGAGCGCCAACCCGAACAACCCGAGCCAGCCTCCGCAGCGCGTCACTTACGGGCTGCAGACGACGGATGAAATGGGAGAGCTGTGGCTCCAGGTCGAACCGCGCAACCCGGCGGATTTTGAAGTGCTGGCGCGGGACTTTTATTTTAACTCGGCGCTGCCGGACTCGATCGCGCGTTCCTCGATGCTGCTGCGTGCTGAACCGAAGAATGCCGAAGTCCGCACCGAATTAGCGAATGCGCTGGCCGCTTCGGGGCGGTCTGGCGAAGCGATGCTACAGCTCGGCCGCGCGGTGGAGGACGACCCGAAGTATGCTCGCGCCTACGCCATCCGTGGCCAAATCTTGATCCAGCAAAACAACATGACGGGAGCGAGGGCCGCAGTGACGCGAGCCGTCGAATTGGACCCGAGCGATCAGAAATCCCAAAATAATCTTGGCTGGCTGCTCCTCGGCGCCAGCGACGTTCCAGCGGCGATTGAACATCTTGAAAGGGCCGTCCAACTCGATCCCTCGGACGCTTTGGCAATCCAGAATCTCGAGCGGGCGCGGGCACGGGTACGGGAAGCGGCGCGTTGACGGGTGGGTTAAGGTTATTTTCCCCGAACCATTTCCCACCATGATTATCCCCCGTATCGCGCTCTGCGTTTTGTTGTTCCCCGCCGTGCTGTGTGCCCAGACGGTGCTGGTAAAACCATACCTGCAGCCGGGCGACGGGCCTTCGCTGGTGGGAGCGGATGTGAAGGTGTTGACGTGGGTGACGGATCAACTGCCGGCGGAGTTTGCCGTCGAGTTCCGGGTATTCGGGCAGCCTGCCCGGACGGCAAAGCCGGAGCGGTTGGCGCTCGATTTTATGCCGGCGAAAGTCCCCGCCGTGACTCCGAGGCCCGCGACTCCGGCGCCGGCGGTGGAGATCCCCGTGACGATCGAAGACGTGACGAAGACGACCATCAAGGAAGCTTCACCGCAGATCGCCGAGAAGGAGCAGCATTTTTATCGCTACCGCGCCACGCTCGACGGTCTGGCCTTTAACAGCGAGGTCGCCTATCGCGTGACGACGGGGAAGGCGGTGGTGCGTGAGGGGAAATTTCGGACGCGCGCGACGCCGGACAAGCCGATCCGGTTTGTCGCGATGGGTGACCTTGCGAACGGCAAGCCGGAGCAGAATGCGATCGCCTATCAGGTTTCGCTGGTGAAGCCGGACTTTGTCGTGGCGCTCGGCGACATCGTGTATTCGGCGGGGCGGGTGAGCCAGTATTTGCACCACTTTTGGGCGACATATAACGACGTTTCCGTGCCGAGTGCGAAAACGGGGGCGCCGCTGATGGCGTCGATTCCATTCTACCCGGTGATTGGTAATCACGACGCCGACGTGGCGAAGCTGCCCGATTATCCCGATGCGTTCGGGGCGTTTTATTTCTTCAGCGCTCCGCTTAATGGGCCGGGCGTCGGCCCTTGGAACACGCCGCTCGGCAAGGACGCGAAGGTGGCGGCGGACTTCAAAACCAACGTGGGCGCGATGTATCCGGCGTTGAACGTGTATTCGTTCGACTACGGTGCCGCGCATTTCACCGTACTCGACACGAATAGCTACAACTCGCCGTCGTTCATGAAACTCGCCCCGTGGATCGAGAACGACCTGAAGCAGTCCCAACAGCGCTGGAAGTTCGTCTGCATTCACGCGCCGCCCTTCCAGACCTCACCGCAGCATTTCACCGAGCAAAAGATGCGTCTGCTCGAACCGATCTTCGAGGCGAACGGCGTGGATGTGGTCTTCGCGGGGCACGTGCATAACTATCAGCGCTCGAAACCGCTTCGTTTCACGCCGAACCCGCCGACGCGCGACCCGAAAGGCCGGGTGAATGGGGACTACGTGATGGACGAAACCTTTGACGGGGTGACGGACACGACGCCCGAGGGAGTGCTGCACATCGTGAGCGGCGGCGGCGGCGCGACGCTTTACAATGCGAAGGAGTTCCAAAAAACGATCGAGCAGCTAAAGAAAGATCATCCAGGGAACTACGTGCCGTTCACGGCAAAGTATTTCGCGGAAAAGAATTCGTTCTCGGTGGTGGAACTCACCCCGGATGAGTTTGTGCTCAAGCAGATCACGATCGAGGGCAAGGAGGTCGACCGAATCCGCATCACCAAGCCGCGAGCCGTGAAATGACGCGGTCCTTCGCGAAGAAATCATTTGTTGTATCCGCGCCCGTGCGCGGGTAGTTGCCCACAATGTCATTTTTGGATTTTGGATTATTGGAGTCGGTCGTAAAAGGCGTGCAGGCCATGGGCTACGCCGAGGCGACTCCCATTCAGTTGCGCGCCATTCCGTCGATCCTCAACGGTCGCGACGTGATGGGGTCCGCGCAGACCGGCACGGGCAAGACCGCCGCCTTCGGCTTGCCCATCCTGAGCTTGCTGGAAAATCACGGCGCCATGCGCGTGCTTATCCTGGAGCCCACGCGCGAGCTCGCCGCGCAGGTCGAGACGGCCTTCCGTGACTTCGCGCGTTTCATGGATTTGAAGATCGGCCTCGTCCATGGCGGTGTCGGCTACGGACCGCAGCGCGAGATGATCGCCGAAGGCGTGGACGTGCTGGTGGCGACTCCTGGCCGCCTCCTGGACTTCCTCGAAGACGGCACCATCAAGCTCGATTCCATCCAGTATCTCGTGCTCGATGAAGTGGATCGAATGCTCGACATGGGCTTCCTTCCGCAGGTCCGTCGGATCGTCGAGCGCTGCCCAAAACAGCGCCAGACATTCTTCTTCTCCGCCACGCTGCCGCCCGAGATCGCCACCATGACATCGTGGGTGCTCAACAACCCCGAAGTCATCGAAATCGGCATCCGCTTCAGCCCCGCCGAGACCGTCAGCCACGCGCTTTACCCGGTCGCGAAGGACCAAAAGTTCGACCTCTTTCTCGCGCTCCTCGAACGCACGCACTACGACTGCGCGATCGTTTTCACCTCTACGAAAATCATGGCCGACAAAGTCGCCGTGCGGCTCAAGGAGCAGAAGCACGCTGTCGCCGTCCTGCACTCGAACCGCACCCAGCGCGAGCGCATGGAGGCGCTTGAGGGTTTTAAGAGCGGGAAATACGAAGTGATGGTCGCCACCGACATTGCCGCGCGCGGTCTCGACATCGCGGGTGTTTCGCACGTGATCAATTTCGACGTGCCCGGCCATCCCGAGGATTACGTTCACCGCATCGGCCGCACCGGTCGTGCGCAGAATGTCGGCGAAGCGTTCACCATTTTCACTGCCGAGGAGATCGATCACGTTCGTGCCATCGAGCGTTTCATCGGCATGAAGGTGCCGCGTCTCCGGCTCGACGGCTTCGACTATATTTACACGGCCCTTTTCAATGAAGACGCCATCCCCCAGGGCGGCGTCGGCAAAGGGGTGCGCACCCTGCGCGGCTATACGTTCGGCGGCAAGCGCGGCCGGCGCTGACGTGGATCGGCGCCGCGCTCGTCGCGGGCCTCACACGTCCTTCTTTGGCGCAGGCCCTTTGCCCGCTCTGCCGCCGTTGTGATCCTGATAGAGGATCGTAAACGTCCAGTCGTACATCCCGATCCCGGGCACCCGCAGCGTGATCGATCGATGCTCCCCTCTCAATGCGTCTGTCGACTGCCAGATCGTCTCCAGTTGGCTCGCTTTGGCCTTCTCCTCGAAATTCTTTCCCCGCGCGATCGACGGCGTTGTCGTGGGCGCACCGTATTTCTCCGTGAGCGATTTGCGGATCGACTCGTAAAGCGCCATGCCTTTTTCCGCCGATTTTCCCGTGCTGTACTTCAGCGTCACCGTCGCCATGTCGAACTGCTCCTTCGTGAAATGCATTTCCAGTTCCGTGATGCGTTCCCCTGCGTAAGTCCCGTCGGTGAACGTCAGAACATCCGTCGTCTTGGCATCCTTCAGCTTCGACCCGCGCGCCAGCATCGCTTCCTTCGCCACCGCTGCGGTCGCGCCAAATTTGACGCCCAAAAAATCCTCGATTTTGTCGGCGGCGGAAACCGGAACGATGGATGCCGTGATGAAAAGGAGGGGGATAACCAAACGGGTGTTCATGGAATGTAAGAGTGCCCGGAGAATTAGCGCTTCCGGCGATTTTATGGCAATCGAATTTGCCCTCCTGCGAACGGGCTTGGACGACCGTGTGGACCACCGGTCCCTCATCGTGCGGCGGCTGTCACGCGGCTCGCCGGCAGCCAGCCCTCGTCTCCGCGAGCGAGCCGGACATACACCCATCCGGCCAGCGATCGCAGGACGTGGCCCCTTTCCCCGACCGCGGCGGTCAATTCCTGCGCGGTGTAAACATCGCGGCTCTGCGTTATCCCCTCGCACCCGGCGAGGAAAGAACGGTGAACCCAGCCTTCCTTCCCGGAAGCCGCCCGGCACCAATACCATCCTGGGTATTCGGGGTCGCCGCGCCCGACGCACACGTCCTCGCCAGCATTGAAGGAAATCGGATCGGCATAATGCGCCGTGTAAGCCTTCGTGACCTCCACCGCCGCGCCGACATCCGGTGCCGCGCTGTCCTCGCTCATTTCAGCGCGATCTTGCGGAAGAACGCGTCGATCGCCTGCCGGTGTTTCGACAGGCTGGATTCGTCGCAAATGACAAACAGGCTGACGGTTCCTTCCGCAGCCGGCAGGAAATAATGGATTTCGCTGCGCGACGGGCGCGTGTGGGCGTTGCGAAACTCCAGCACCAACCACTCTTTCCCCGCGATGGAATCCCGCCGCTCGCGCACCAACTCCGCTGGGTCGCCCCGGAATTTCTGCGCGTCGAGAGTGCCGCGTTTGAATTCGGCGTCGTCCTGTCGCTCCGGCCCGCTCCTCACGGTGATCTGCGCCCACTCGGGCTGTTGCAGCGCCCAAGTCATCGATTGCGTTGTGCCCGGCTGCGGGCTGCCGAGCGGAGCCAGAGGTTTCCACACGGCGGGCTCGTAGTTCACGACCACCCTCGGACCGGTCGTCATTTCAACTGTCTCCGCCCGCGCAGCACCACGGAGCGAGGCGAGCAGGACGATGGCGAAAATGGCCGTTTTCACGGAAGTAGTGTCAGCCTCCCGGACGAAAAATGCCAGAGCGTGCTGAGGCGCATACCCGAATTCGCAGCGAACTCGCATCGTCCCGAACAGCGTCAAACCGCCATCGCCTTACCTCAAAAACACGAGCGCCCTCTGGGCGAACTCCCATTCGTGGAGGAAGTCGAACGAGGCCGCCTCGTGGAAAGCGACGATCGCCCAAAAGGTCACCTGGTAGCGAGTTTTGGAAATCTTATGACGGAAGATGCGCTGGGCGAGAAAGGCCGCGGGCCAGCCCCCGATCATCTCCGCGCAGTGCAACGTGGATTCCGGCCTCCGCCAGCCGCCGGCCTGCGCCCGACGTTTATCGTGCCAATAAAGCCCGAAGGTGAGGCTCGATGCCGCGGCGAAAAAGCCGGCCACCCATTGGGCCCCAACCGTTCCTGCCAGTCGGACGCTCGCCAGCGTGGGGAAGAGCAGCAGGGCGACGAGCAGCAGAAGTTCCAGCGGAGGTAGGGTGCTTCGTGGTGTGTGCTGCCGAGAGCGCGGATTCATCGGGAAAGTCGCATCACGTCGTGGGGCTGTGTCAGCGTTCGTGAGTGTTCGTTAGCGGGGATATTCATCCTTCCGCCGGGTCAGTGCGAAATAGATCACGTAGAGCCACGAAAAGATCGCGGCGAGAATCGCCCAGAGGATGGAGCGATTGCGCTCCCATGACAAGGTGACGGCGAGGATCGAGCCGAGGCCGAATCCGGTCTGAGTGGCAACGTTGGCGCTGTGATTGGCGATCTCGGCGAGGTACATGGGTGTTGGTTCTGGTGCAGTTTTGGCCTACCGCCAAAGAGACATGGCCGTCTGATAGATTTCAAACTGACAAGCGCGGTCCGCCTGAATTCGTTCGTGGACCGTCTCGGGGTCGATCAAGGCGCCTGCTCCGTCGCGAAGCGTAAATCCATCGGAGGTCGGACGGACCTCGTAGCCGAACCAGGCGTGGATGAGCGGAGCGACCTGTTCCCGATAATCGGGATACGTGAGCAACTGAACGAAGTCGCCAACGGTCATTTCATATCCGGTTTTCATGGGATTCTCCGTCGTCCATTGACCACCCGTTCAGCCACAGAAAACGGTGTGGATGGAAAATGGCGGTCCGGCACCGCCTAGTTGCCCGGGGTGCGGGCGAGGAGCTTTTCTTCGATCTCGGCGAGGATCTGCCGCGAAGGCTCCGTGTCGTATTTGTAGTCGTCCACGATGAACTGCCCGCGTCGACCGGCGAGTTCGTAGCGGACGGTGGCGATCCCCTTTTTGTCCCACTGTTTTTTGCCAACGCCCGTGATCGCATCGAAGGGCACGCGGACGCCGCGCTGAGTCGTGATCCCGTCGGCATCGGATTTCAAGACGCCGCCGATCTGGCTGTACCAGTAGGCGAGGATGATGGCGCCGACGGTGATGCCGAAGCCGCCGAAGACGAATTGGGCGACGATATCTTCGGGCCTGAAGAGTTTGTGCGGCTGTTCTTCCACCCATCCTTGCGCCTTGGCGTGTTCGGGCCATTCGGAGAGGCGGTTTTCGATTTTGAAATCTTCGTAGGCCTGCCAGCGGATGTTGCTGCGCGGGTAGGTGCGGGCGCCGTCGAGGAGGAACCAGCAGCCAAGTCCGATCATGAAAAGCGCGACAAAGAGCTTTTGCTTTTTCCAGATGGGGGCGATGCGGGCTTCAGCGGGCATGAGGGGCAGGAGTGTCGGCGGATGCCGAAGGGGTGACGAGTGAAAAGTGCCGGGCGCGGATGCGGTCGATGGCCCAGCGGGCGTGTTCGGCGATGAGCGGTTCGGGGTCCTGGGCGGCGAGGTCGAGGGCGGGCAGGTCGTCCGGGCTGCCGGTATTTCCGAGGGCGACGCAGACGTTGCGGAGGAAGCCGCGGCGTTTGATGCGTTTGATGGGTGATTTTCTAAAAAGCTGGCGAAAGGCCTCGTCGTCGAGGGTGAGTAGGTCGCGCAGGGAAGTTTCGTGGACGAAGGGGCGCGCGGCGAAGGCGCTCTCGTGGGAGGCCTGGGCGAAGCGATTCCAAGGGCATGCGGTGAGGCAATCGTCGCAGCCGTAGATGCGGTCGCCGATGAGGGGGCGGAATTCCTCGGGGATACTGCCTTTGAGTTCGATGGTGAGGTAGGAGATGCAGCGGCGGGCGTCGAGGGTGTGGGGGGCGGTGATGGCTCCGGTGGGGCAGGCATCGATGCAGCGGGTGCAGCGGCCGCAGCGGTCGGGCTGGGGCGGGTCGGGAGCGAGGTCGAGGGTGGTGAGGATCTCGGCGAGGAAGAACCAGGTGCCGAGTCGGGGGTGAATGAGCATCGTGGATTTGCCATGCCAGCCGACCCCGGCGAGCGCGGCGAAGTCGCGCTCGAGGACGGGGCCGGTATCGACGTAGTGGCGCTGGCGGCCGCCCCGGGCCGTGAGCCAGTCGTCGAGCGTCTGGAGCTTCGAGCCGATGAGGTCGTGGTAGTCGTCGCCCCAGGCGTAGCGGGCGATGCGGCCGCCGGGGCCGGAGTCGGGACCGCCCTGGAAATAATTCATGGCGAGGACGACGACGGAGCGCGCGTCGGGGACGACGAGTTGGGGGTCAGTGCGGCGAGCCTGGTTTTTTGCGAGCCACTCCATGGTGCCTGCGCGGCCGTCGGCGAGCCAGGTGCGGAATTCCTCCACATGCGGCGGGGCGGTGCACGGGGCGATGCGGCAGAGCGCGAAGCCGAGGTCTTCGGCGAGGGCGATCAGCTCCTCTTTCACGGCTCCTTGTTCCACCCAAGGGCGCTGCGGGCGGCGGAGATGACCTTCTCGGCGGACTCCTCGTGCGAGAGGGCGGATGTGTCGATGGTGAGATGCGCTGCGGCGGCGTAAAGATCGGCGCGGGCGGTGAAGAGGTCGTGCAGGGCGGCACGCGGGTTTTCGGTGTGCAGCAGCGGTCGTTTGTTGGTACGGGAGACGCGCTCGAAAAGGATGTCTTCGCTGGCGGTGAGGCAGACGACGAAGCCAAGATCGCGCAGGAGGATGTGGTTGTGTTTTTTGACCACGATGCCGCCTCCGGTGGCGATGACGCAGCGGTTGAGGTGCGCGAGCGAGGCGATGGCATCCGTCTCCATGAGGCGGAAATGTTCCTCGCCGTAGCCGGCGAAAATGTCGCTGATCTCGATGCCGGCGCGGTTGACGATGAGCTGGTCGGTATCGACGAACTGGAAGCCGATGGATTTCGACACGATGCGACCGATGGACGATTTGCCGCTGCCCATGAAGCCGATGAGGACGATGTTTTCGCGAGTGGTCATGCGAGTCTGCGTATCTACCGTGCGTTAAATTTCGCGCATTGCATTCCCAAAGTGCCGTGCTCCAATCTCGCGCTTCTATGCAAGAACCAGCGCCCGTAGTGGCTGTCGTCATGGGCAGTAAATCCGATTGGGAAACCATGCGGGCCGCGGTCGAGACGCTCAAAGCGTTTTCGATCCCGACCGAGGCCCGGGTCGTGTCCGCGCACCGGACGCCGGCGTTGCTCGCGGAGTTCGCGAATGGAGCGGCAGGGCGAGGGATCAAGGTCATCATCGCGGGCGCGGGCGGAGCGGCGCATTTGCCGGGCATGATCGCAGCGCAGACGTGGCTGCCAGTGCTCGGGGTGCCGGTGGAGAGCCGGGTGCTGCGCGGGGTGGACTCGCTGCTGTCGATCGTGCAGATGCCCGCGGGCATCCCGGTGGGCACGCTCGCGATCGGGACGGCGGGCGCGACGAACGCCGCGCTGTTGGCGGTGAGCATCCTCGCACTGGAGAATGCAGGGCTGCAAAAGGCGCTTGAGGATTTTCGCGAAAAGCAGACGAGCGACGTGCTGGCGGCGGAACTGAAATGAGCCAGCCTCGGGTCTTCCTTCCGGGTAGCACCGTCGGCGTGATGGGCGGCGGCCAACTGGGCCGCATGTTCGCCATCGCGGCGCGGCGTATGGGCTACAGGGTGTGGACATTTTCACCGGATGAAGACACGCCGACGGGACAACTCGCGGATCGGGAATTTGCGAGTCGTTACGACGACGAGGCGGCGGTGACAGAGTTCGCGCGCGGCGTGGATGTGGTGACGTTTGAGTTCGAAAACATCCCGGTGCAGACAGTGGAATGGTGCGCGCGACACTGCGAGGTGAGGCCGTCGGGCCAGGTGCTGCACATCTCGCAGCATCGGCTCCGGGAAAAGGAGTTCCTCGCCAAAGCGGGCCTGCCGCTGCCGCCCTTTGCTCGCGTGGAATCGGAGGCGGACCTGATCGAAGCCGTGCGGCGGATCGGACGACCTGCGGTGCTGAAGACGGCTGCCTTCGGCTACGACGGCAAGGGCCAGCGGAAGATCGCGGCCGACGACGATCTCGCGGAGGTGTGGAAGACGTTCGCGGGCGAGATCGCGGTGCTGGAGGGCTTCGTGGATTTCGAGTTGGAGCTTTCGGTGCTGGTGGCGCGTGGCGTGGATGGGGCGATAAAGACGTTCCCGGTGAGCCGGAACGATCACGCAAATCACATCCTGGATGTGACTGTGGTGCCGTTTGGCGACCCAAAGGTGGAAGCCGCCGCGCGGGAGTTGGCGTGTGTCGTCGCCGAGGCGATCGGGCTTGTCGGCCTGCTGGCGGTGGAGATGTTCCTGCGATGGGACGGCACTTTGGCGATAAACGAAATCGCGCCGCGCCCCCATAACTCCGGCCACTGGTCTTTCGATGCGTGCGTGACGAGCCAGTTCGAGCAGCAGCTCCGCGCCGTGTGCGGATTGCCGCTCGGCGCGACGGACATCCTGCGACCCGCGGCGATGGCAAATTTGCTGGGTGACCTCTGGCAGCACGGCGAACCGGACTGGGCGGCGGCCTGCGCTTTTCCCGAAGTGAAGGTGCATCTCTACGGCAAGGCGGGAGCGCGACCCGGCCGGAAAATGGGCCACCTCGTGGCCTACGGTGCGACGCCGCAGGAGGCCGAGCAGCGCGTGCGCGATGCGCGGGCGGCGCTGACGAAATGAGGACCGACTTGCTGCCGACGAATTCGGCGACGGAACTGGATGAAGCGGTTCGACGGGCGGTCGCGCTGCTGGAAGCGGGCGAGCCGGTCGCGCTGCCGACGGAGACCGTGTACGGACTGGCGGCGGACGCGATGAGCCCGTCGGCGGCGGCGAAGATTTTCGAAGCAAAGGCCCGACCGTCTTTCGACCCGCTCATCGTGCATCTGCCGAATCGCGACTGGCTGGACCGGATCGCGCGTGTGGAGTGGGAGCTCGTCGGCGATTTGATCGAACATTTCTGGCCCGGCCCGCTCACGCTCGTGCTGCCGCGCCGCGAGATCGTGCCGGACATCATCACATCCGGCCTCGAGACGGTCGCCGTGCGGATGAGCGCGCATCCGGTTTTCAAGGCGGTGATCGAACGTTTCGGGCGGCCCCTCGCGGCGCCGAGTGCGAATCGATTCGGGCGGGTCAGCCCGACGACGGCCCAGCATGTGAGGGACGGGCTCGGCGGCCGAATCCCGCTGGTCGTCGATGGCGGGCCGTGCGCCGTCGGGATCGAGTCCACGATCGTGGAGGTGGACGGCGATTCGATAACGATCCTGCGTCCGGGTCCAATCACGGCAGACATGCTTGCGCCGTTCGGGGAAGTGATGGTCGCTGTGGCTGGCGAAACGCCCGATGCGCCGGGACAACTGCAAAGCCATTACGCGCCGCGCACTCCGCTACGATTTGTCGGCGAAGCGGTGCAAGGCGCGGCGGGCCTTCTCGCATGGCGGGCGGCGCGCGCCGGCTTCGCGGCCGTCGAGGTGCTGAGTGAGACCGGCGATTTAACGGAGGCCGCTGCGACGCTCTTTGCGAAGATGCGCCGGCTCGATGATTTGGGCCTCGATGTCATCGTCGCGGACCCGGTGCCCGAGCACGGGCTGGGCGTGGCGATCATGGATCGACTTCGGAAGGCCGCCGCTCATGTCTGAATCGACGAACAAAGTGAACACACGCGCGGCGGGAATCGTCGGCGCGGCTGTGATGTGCAGCCGGGTGCTGGGCCTGGTGCGCGAACAGATCTTCGCGGGTCTCTTCGGCGGCGGCCGCGCGATGGACGCGTTCACCGTGGCATTCCGGACGCCGAATCTGCTGCGCGACATGTTCGCCGAGGGCGCGCTGTCGACAGCGTTCGTGACCACGTTTTCGAAAAGGATATCGACCGACGGCGATGAGTCCGCGTGGAAGCTGGCGAGCAAGGTGGCGACGCTGACCGCGGTCTTCATGAGCGTGCTCGTGGTCGTAGGGATCGCAGTCGCGCCGATCCTCGTGGGCCTCTTTGCGCCGTACTTCGATCCCGAGAAGGCGGCGCTGACCGTGCTGCTCGCGCGGATCATGTATCCGTTCATCCTGCTCGTGTCGCTGGCCGCGCTGGTGATGGGGATGTTGAACGCGAAGAACGTCTTCGGCATGCCGGCGATGGCTTCGAGTTTTTTTAATATCGGCTCCATCCTCGGCGGCGTCGGCGTGGGCTATTGGGTCGATCCTCATTTCGGCCCGAAAGCGCTCGTCGGGCTCGCGGTCGGCACGCTCATCGGCGGGGCGCTTCAGCTTCTTGTGCAGATTCCATCGTTGCGGCGCGTGGGCTTCCGCTTCGTCTGGGACTTCGATTGGCGGGATTCCGGCGTGAAGAAAATCCTGAGCCTGATGGGGCCGGCGATCATCGCGGCGAGTTCGGTGCAGATCAACGTGATGATCAATACCATGTTCGCGTCGGGCCTCGGCGACGGGCCGATTTTCTGGCTCGCGATTGCGTTCCGACTCATGCAACTGCCGCTCGGAATCTTTGGCGTGGCGATCGGGACGGTGACACTTCCGGTGCTTTCCCGCAGCGCGGCGGCGGGGAATATGGATGAGTTCCGGCAGGTGCTCGGACGCGGGATGCGACTGGCGTTTTTGCTCACGCTCCCATCGACGGTCGGGCTGATGCTGCTCGCGGAGCCGATCATCAGCGTGCTGTATCAACATGGAAAGTTCGGCGCGCACGAGACCGCGCAGGCCGCCGGGGCGTTGCGTTTTTACGCGATCGGGCTGTGCGCCTATTCGGCGATGAAGATTCTCGTGCCCGCCTTCTACGCGATCGACAAACGCAAGACGCCGATGGTCGTGAGCTTCATCGCGGTCGGATTAAATCTCTTCTTCAACTGGCTGTTTACGTTCCAACTCGGCTGGGGTCACGTCGGCCTCGCGCTGTCGACCGGCTGCGTCGCGCTGGTGAACTTTACGCTGCTCTATGCTTTGATGCGGCGTGAGGTCGGGCGCTTGGACACGCGGATGATGATCGTTTCGCTGGTCAAGGTCTGCATCGGCGCCGCGCTGCTCGGCGGTGTGTGCTGGGCAGCCCGCCTGACGGTCCTCGCCGACTGGGCGACGATCGCCCTGCCGCTCAAGGCGCTTTACCTCCTGGTCACGATCGTCGTCGGTGCGGCGGTATTTTTCGGTGCGGCAGCGGCGATGGGAGTCAGCGAGATGTCCGAAGTATCCGCTCTGCTGAAGCGCCGCCTCGGCCGGGGAAAGAAGGCGTAACGAGAAAGGGGTTGCGCGCGTCTCGGTGGTGCGACCACCTTTGGCCTCATGCGACCTCTTTGGATTAAAGCCGCGCTTGCGCTCGTTGCCGTTTGGCTTGTCGTGATGGGTGTCTCATGGTGGGCTCGGAATTCAAAGCCGTCGCCCGAGTCGATCGCGCGATACATCGACACTCATTCCCTGGAGGGGCGCTCGCCCGCTGAACGGCGCAAGATCATCGACAGCCTCGCCGACCAGATGAACCGGCTTGGCTACGAAGAGCGACGCGAGACCCGGCTTGAAAAGCGTCCCGACAAGTTCTTCCAATTCCTCACGCCGGAGGAGCAGAGCTATTTTATCGATCGCACCGTTCCCGCGGGCTTTAAGCAGATGATGGAGGCGTTTAACAACATGCCGCCGGAGAAACGGAAGAAGTTTGTGGAGCGGGCGCTGGAAGACATGCGGAAAGGCCGCGATGAGGGAGGCGATCAACCACCACCAAATCTGGATGATCCCAATGTCCAAAAGATTGTAAACACGGGGCTTAAGTCGTTCTTCAGCGAGGCGAGCGCCGAGACGAAAATGGACCTAGCTCCCTTGATCGAGGAAATGCAAAAGAACCTCGGAGGACGATGAAAAGCGGTGTCGGCGGCAGGCTTTCGCGGGCCGGGTTTACCCTGATCGAACTTCTGGTCGTGATCGCGGTGATCGCCGTGCTGGCGGGTTTGGCGGTGCCGCTTTATCAGCGCTCGGTGGAGGGCGGACGGGCGACGGTGTGCGTGTCGAATCTGAGGCAGATCGGGGCCGGCCTGAACGTCTATCTCGGAGAGCACAACATGGAGATGCCGACACTCAAGAGCGGTCGTTCGAGCCTTGAGGACGATGTGCCGGTGATCGATAACACGCTCGATCGATATTTGAAAAACAAGGCGGTTTTCGCCTGTCCGTCGGACGACGTCTGGGCGAAGGCGTCCGGGACGAGCTACGCTTGGAACAGCGCGCTGAATGGGCAGTCCGCCACGAACCTGAATTTTCTCGGAATGGTCGTGGACGCCGGCCATATCCCGGTGCTCGCGGATAAAGGGAAGAAGAGCAATGGCGAGGACGTGCATCCTTACATCGAGAGCAAGGTGAACATCCTTTACGCAGACGGACACGCGACGAAGGACGTGAATTTTTTCGCCGGTCAGTGAGGGTCTTCGCGGGTCTCCGCGATTGGCCCTCCGTGCGGGTACAAAAACGAAGGCAAGCCTTGGAAGCTTGCCTTCGTCAGAGTTGAGTTTCCGCTTAAGGAATTAAGCGGTGCGGCGGCGGCGGGCGATGAGCCCGAGGACACCGAATCCGATCAAGCCGACGGTGGTCGGCTCGGGCACCTGACGAAGACCGAAGTTCGGAGCGCTGCCCGCGGTAGAGGTGCCCTTGGGGAAGTCGCCGATCACGATATGTGCCGCCGGCCCCACGAGCGGGGCATTTGCGGCTGCACCGGTGAGATCAGAGAGATCGATGCTGGTGCTGCCGGGGACCGGTGTCTGAACTGGAAACGCCCATTTCGCGGCTGTCGTTCCACCGGAATTCTTGTCAAAGTAAAACACACCAATCTGGGTTGCAGAGTTGATGCTATTGGTGACGGACGAATTGTCGGTCGAAGCAAATGCCCACAGATACATCTGAAGTCCGACGACTGCGGAAGTATCCGCGGTGCTGCTTTTGGAGAAGTTGGAGGGTGCGCCAATACCGTCACCAATTCGCGCGGTCGCGATTTCGGTGAAACTGGAATTGAGAAGTCCCACATTTGTGCCAATCGCTTGGATTTGGGCATCGGTGAGGTTGAAATAACCGAGCCGAACGAGGCTTTGCTGCGGCAATTCAGCTCCGCTGAACAGGCTGAAGCCGTTGTCCTGACCGGCGCCCCAAACGATGGTGGCGGCGGACGAGGTTGCTGCAAGGCCGAGCGCCGCTGCGAGGGAGAGGACGAAATGTTTAGTCATTAGGGGTTTGTTGGTATGGAGTGGGGGATGTGCCTGTGAATGGACGAGGAACCGTGGTTTGTCTACGTTTAATACGACTAAAGAGTCGTCGGATGCTGCGGCATCACCCAATTGAAACCGCCTGGTGCGGAACGTTGGATAATGATTGAGATCCCGACCGGAATGGAGGTCGCGCTGGCATCCGTGCTCGGGAAACCCGCCTTGCGCCAACCGATTCCGCCGATGCCACTGGTCTGGTAATAATAAATGTCGTAACCTGTTCCGTTCCAGATCAGCAGTTGATCCGCTCCGGATGAGTTGCCGCCCGCGAGGCCAGTCGTATTGTTTCCGGTGTAAATACCGGAACTCGCAAGCGTCATGGCTGCTGCGTAGATATTTCCGACGAAGTTGATGCCGTTTTGCACCGGAGCAGAGGTTTGCCCCGTCTTTACGGCTCCCATCAATACGACAGGAACAGCCGCGGACTGTGAGCGCTGAACGATGACGCCATCTTCGGGATAAATGACCGACGCCGAGGCGTCCGTGCTCGGGAAACCCGCTTTCCGCCAACCGATCCCACCGATGCCACTCGTCTGATAGTAGTAAATGTCGTATCCAGTCCCGTTCCAACGAAGGATCTGATCGGCGGACGAGGAATTGCCACTGCCGAGTCCGGACTCATTCGCGGCGCCAAAAATCGAAGCCAAGGTCCAATGTTTGCGGATTTTGAACGTGACACCGTTTGCCACACCCGCCGCCAAGCTCTGAGCGAGCGTGATGGTCTTCGTTGAGGCAGTCGTAGCAGAGATGTCGTAAGTCGTCCCGGCCGCGGTGCCAGAGGTGAGTTCAACGAAGTAAGCTCCGGCGGCGCCGTTGAATTGATTGTCGGTCCACGCCGCGTCATTGTCCGTCAACGAATTCGCCGCGAAGCCCTCCGCGTTTCCCTGATATTCCACCGGGCGAGTAAGGCCGAGACCGGAGAACGAGAGGGCGCTGGCGGATGCTCCGCCATTTCCGGCGATGTTGAGAGTGATGAAGCCAACCGGGTCTGTCGTCGCGGTCGTTTGCGCGTCGGCGGAATGTGTAATGAGCGCGGCGATCGAGCAGGCGAGGGCGGCAGCGAACACCCGAGGACGAAGAATGGAGGGATTCATATTAATCATTCCTTAAGCGGATTTCGAGGTGCCGCAAGGGAAATGTGATAAAGAATAGTAACAGTATTGTAAATATCTCGCTGAACGAGGCGTCGACGGCGAATCTTTCGCTTTTCGACATCCTCGCGATGGTCCGCGAAGGATTGGCGCGCGGGCGTCGCGTCGACGTAAACACTTTGCGCGGAGCCGCTTCGTAGGCCGCCGACCCAGCGTTTTGGGGGATTCCTAAAAAACTGCTTGAGCCCGTTCGTCGCGAGGATATTGTCGCCCTCCGCTGTTTGGAACGAACGTTTTGGACGAGTAGCTCAATTGGCAGAGCAAGCGACTCTTAATCGCTAGGTTCTGGGTTCAAGTCCCAGCTCGTCCACCATTCGTCTATCGAGGAGGCGATGCGCTGGGGGAGGAGGGAACCAACGGGGAATGCTCCACGAATGGTTCGGAAGGATTGTTTTGCCTTTTGGTGTATTGCATCCGGGAGGTCCTTGGCGTGTAACGTGTAAAGTTGGACGGTGGTGGTGATCGGGTTCCATTGACAAATGTAACCGTCGCGATTACACATTGCGCCTCATGGCAGCTAGTTGCCGATTTGCATTCGCGGTTCATATCCTTTCCGTCCTCGCGTTGAAGGCGCAGAAAGGCGTGACGTCCGACGTGCTCGCGGGCAGTGTGAATACGAATCCTGTGGTCATCCGTCGCCTTCTTTCCACTCTTCAGCATGCCGGGCTGGTCGCCACGCATAAGGGCGCCGGGGGCGGTTCCCAGCTTGCGCGGCCGCCGGAGCAGATCTCTCTCAGCGCGATTTACCGGGCGATTGAGCCGGCCCCGAGTTTTTCTCCTCACCCGCAGGAGCCGAATCAGCGATGCCCGGTCGGGCGAAAAATCGAGGTTGTTCTCACGGAGGTCTTCGCCTCTGCGCAGGCGGCCTTGGAGGATGAACTCGCGAGGCGGACGCTCGCAGACGTGCTCGATACGCTCGCGGAAGATGTCCCCCTCTCCGGAAAACTGCGGAAGAAACGCGCGCTGAAGCCGCGTTGATCGATTCCCTTCGAATCAATCCTGAAACCACTGACTGCCATGCTCCTCGATACCCAACACGTCGATCCGCCCACCGCTCCCTTGCTCGATCCGCCCTCCCTCTTGGCGCACGCAGATTTGCGCGACGACGAGTTCTGGCGGGGTGTTCCCGGCTACGCGGGCGTCAGTGCCGCCGATTTTCGATCCCATCTTTTTCAGCAAAAACACACCGTGACCAATGTCCGCCAGCTTCGCGACACGGTCGGGGACCTTGTATCGGAGGCTTTTTACGAAGACATCGCGTCGGGAATGCGCTATGCGCCGATGTCTCTGCGGATCAGTCCGTATCTCCTTGCGCTCGTCGATTGGAGCACGCCGATCACCGACCCGATTCGCACGCAATTTCTCCCGCTTCGTTCCCAGCAACAGGCCGATCACCCGCTTTTGCGGCTCGACTCGCTCCATGAGCAGGCGGATTCGCCCGTCCCCGGCCTCACGCACCGCTATCGGGACAAGGCGCTCTTTCTCCCGCAGGACTCCTGTCCGGTGTACTGCCGCTTTTGCACTCGCAGCTATGCCGTGGGCAACGACACGGAGGGCGTGGCAAAAATCAAACTTTCCGCCAGCCTTGCGCGATGGGAGCAGGCCTTCGCCTACATCGCTTCGCGGCCTGAACTGGAGGACATCGTCATCAGCGGCGGCGACAGCTACAATCTCAAGGCCGACCATATCGCGCTGATTGGCGAACGCTTGCTCGCGATGCCGAATATTCGACGGATTCGTTATGCGACGAAGGGATTGTGCGTGATGCCGCAGAAGATCCTTTCCGATGATGGATGGCTCGATGCGCTCACCCGAGTGGTCGAGTTGGGACGCCGTCTTCACAAGGACGTCGTGGTCCACACGCACTTCAATCACCCGAACGAAATCACCGCCATCACGCGTGACGCGATGGACCGGCTGACCGAACGTGGCATCCTCGTCCGCAGCCAAAGCGTGCTACAGAGGACGGTCAACGACGCGCCGGCCACGATGCAGTTGCTCGTAAAGCGGCTCGGTCATGTGAACGTGCATCCTTATTACGTCTACACCCACGATATGGTACCCGGCGTGGAAGACTTGCGGACGACCCTCGATGCGGCGCTGACGCTGGAAAAAAACGTGCGCGGCGCGACCGCGGGATTCAATACACCGGCATTCGTGGTGGATACGATGGGCGGTGGTGGGAAGCGCGACGTCCACTCGCACGAGCACTATAACCGAGCGACCGGCATCGCCGTATTTACGAGCCCGAGCGTGAAGCCGGGGAAAAAATTCCTCTATGTCGATCCGATCGCCGCGCTCGATGAAACGCATCAATGGCGCTGGAGCCAGACCCGGGAACGGCAGGCGATGATCGACGACGCGCTCGCCGAGGTTCGCTAGGCCCCGGTAGGATTAGGCGCGCCGGCGGCACGCACCGTGCTTTTTCAAACGGAGAAATCCCACAACGCTTATGCCCATCTCCGTCGTCCCATCTCCGAGCCCCGCCGTCCCGTCGGGAGCGATGATCGCGAAATCGAAGTCGACTCTCCGCCTGCAACCGTCGCCACATAGCGATATCCGCAGGAAGGTCCTGCTTCTCGAGGACGATCAGGCCTTCAAGGAAATCATGAGCACGTTCATCCAGGAAAACGGCTACGAGGTGATCGCGGTCCAGAACGGAGTCGAAGGCGTTCACGAAGTCCTTGCCAGCGATTTCGAAGTCATCCTCTGCGATATGAATATGCCCACGCTCCCGGGCGACATGTTCTTCCGCGCCGTCGAGCGGATGCGGCCGCATCTGTGCGAGCGATTCATTTTCATGACGGGCTACCGCGGCAATGGCAAGGTCGCGGACTTTGTGAAATCGGTGGGCGGCACCGTCCTCATCAAGCCTTTCCACGTCGATGATCTCCTCGAGCTTTTCGCGTTCGTGGAACTCCGTACCCACCTGCTCGCGGCGTAAACCGCGGCGAGGCGCGATCAGCCGCGCTTTCTCGCCTGCTCCTTCTTCTCTTCGCAATCCTGCTGGAGGCGCCGCAACTCGCGGCTGAGTTCGTCCTCGATCTCCGCAGCTTCCTTATCCTGGCCGTTGAATCGCGCCTTCGCGATCTGATCCTTTAGGAACACCTCGCGTTCGGCGATCTTCGCTTTGAACATGGCGTCGATCTCGGCGATCTCCGCCTTCTTCGCTTCGCTGAGTGCTTTTGTCGGCGACTGCTTTTCCAGTCGCTCCATGGCGAGTTCGTAGGCGGATTTCATCAAAGTTGGGAGTTGAGGGTTGCGCGTCGAGAGCCGATATACCGCGGCTCCGGTCGCCTTTATAATTCTCTCGACCCTCAACTCACAACTCTCAACTCATTCGGTGATCAAATTGCTCAGCACAGACTTCGACGGCACACTCGTCAACCACGACGCCGACCCCGCCGTCTCGCCTGCGCTCATCGACGCCTTCGCGACCCTCAGGGGTCAGGGTTGCCTTTGGGCCATTAATACCGGTCGGGAACTCCAGCACATCATCGAAGGCTTGCGCGAATATCAGTTCCCCTTCGAGCCGGATTTCGTCCTCACCGCGGAGCGCGAGGTCTTCCAGCGCGGGCCGGATGGAAAATGGGTAGACTATGGCGACTGGAACGCGCGGTGCACCGCCGCCCACGACTCGCTCTTTGAGGAATCCGCCCAACTCCTCGCCGACATCGAAGCATTCCTCGATACGGTCCATGGTGGACAGGCCATCTACATGGGCGGCCGAATGGTCGGCCTCGTCACCCTGAATGACTCCGACATGGACCGCGTTTGCGAATTTCTCGAAAGAGAGCGCACCCGCGTGCCGGGATTTCATTTCATGCGCAACACCACCTATGTGCGCTTTTGCCACGAGGACTACAGCAAAGGCACGGCGCTGGCGGAACTCGGTCGGCTGTGCGGCATCGGGCCGGGTGAAATTTTCGCCGTCGGCGACCATTTCAATGACCTGCCAATGCTCGACGGCACGCATGCCCGGTGGGTCGCGTGCCCAGGAAACGCCGTGGACGCCGTCAAACACGCCGTCATCCGGGCGGGCGGCTGCGTCGCTGTGAGCGACTGCGGCGACGGAGTCGTCGAGGCATTGCAACGGTTCGGCGCCCTCGGGCGATGATCCGCGCGCCTGCGGCGACTTTGAGCTTTAGCCCTTCGCCAGACGCCTGTTAGCGTTGCCGTCCAGCGATGAATCAGCGTCTCATCCAACAAATCGGCCGTTCGCAGCGCCTCAAGGTCATCAATCAACTCAAACGCACGCAAGGCCTTCCCGTGCGCGACCTCGCCGCGCGTCTCGCCATGTCCTACATGGGCGTGAAGGACATCTGCGTGGACCTGGAAAAACGCGGCTTCCTCGACACGTGGCGCCAGCCGCAAAAAACCGGGCGCCCGCTGATGCTCTACCGGCTCACGCAGCGCGCCCACGAACTTTTCCCCGTCGCGAGTAACCCGATGACGATCGAAACGCTCGAAGCCGCCCAAAAGCTGTTCGGGCCGAGCGCCGCGGAGAAACTGCTGCTCATCGTATTCCAAAAAAAATCGGAGCAGTTTCAAAACCGGCTTAAGGGCGAAACCGTGGCCGAGCGCGCCAAATGGCTTGCCCGATTCCGCGATCACGACGGGTGCATGAGTGAGTTTGAGCAAGAGGGCGACGAAATCCGCATCGTCGAGCATCACTCTCCGATTCTCGATTTGCTCCGGGCATTCCCGATCGTGGCGAAGCTGGAGTCAGACATGTTTTCGCGGCTCTTGCGCGTTCCCGTTCAGCGCTCGGAAAGCAGCCTTTCCGGCCTGTTTTGCGCCACCTTTAGCTGCGCCGATTCCACTGGGGTGCGCTGACAGCGGGGCGTTATGGAAATTATATAAATGTAAGCCGGGCGGCATTTCGCCTGCTTGATGATTGGGGGAAGACGGCTGTCCGAAGGGCCTTGTGGCTCCGGCGGCCATTTCAGCTTTCCCCAACTTCAATGATCAACGCTTCCTGCCGCCTCGCACCCGACATCCATGAACACCAGTGGGCCACCATCGGTTTTGTGCCCGACGACTTATGCTGGTTCGATTGGATCATCCGGCAATTGGACGGCTACCCCGTCCCGTCGGCCCTTGCGGGTGCAGCGACCCGGCACGGATTTCCGCTCCCCGCGAAGCTCACGCTCTTCCCGGATCGCTGGAATCCCCTGAATTTTGAAGGCTACGCCGATGCGTTGGAATCGAGCCGTTTCCTCATCGTCATCGTCTCTCCGAACTCCGCCAACGCGCCGTGGATCGACGATCAAATCCGCGACTTCAAACGCGCTGGCGGCGAAGAACGAATCTTGGCGCTCATCGTCGATGGAAAGCCCGATGCGCCCAATCCGCCGAACGACGGCGAATGGATGCCGAAATGGCTCGCATACCGACTCGGCCGCAGCGGCTTTAAGCCGGCCGACTCCACGGAACCAATCGCCATCGACGCCCGGTCGACGGGCGCGGGTCTCGAATACGCGCGCGAAACGCTCATCGCCTCCCTTCTCACCACGACGTGCCACGAACTCGAGCGCCTCGGAGGGCTGACGCCGCCCCTTGATCTTACCCGGTTTGCGGCGCATCGCAGCGAGGAGATCGCGGCGCCCGCATCCGCACTGGCGCCCGTCGCCGAGTCGGCATCGAGCGTCGCGACCGCAGTCCTTCAGCGAAACCTCATTCGCACGAAGCTTTCCCCAGCGCTCGTCGGCTCCATCGCCGTCGTTTGTGCCGCTCTCGTTGCGGTCGGCGTCTATGCCGGCCGCGCGCATTCGGCCCCGCCGCCGGCGCCTGCCCTCCCCGCGGAAACGCCGCCAGCCGCCGTTTCACCTTTGCCGACTCCGGCTCGGGTTGAGGAGGCGACCCTCGCGAGGGCCGTCCCTCCCGAACCGACGAGCGTCCCAGAGCCGACGAGCGTCCCAG
>JAYTDO010000259.1:0-17688 GCA_043735935.1 Chthoniobacteraceae bacterium | reverse complement strand
AGTTTTTTCGCCACCCAGTCGAGCCGGTCGCGACAGAGCCAATAATCTGTTTCGAGGTCATTGAGCACGGCTTCCCATTCCTGGAGAATCCACGCGGAGTCGGGATCGGTCGGGTTCGCGGCATCTTGCGCGGCGCGGAGATAGAGGCGCTGGATGTCGATCGCGGAAATGCTGCGACCATCGCGGAGTGAGACAATCCAGCGGCAGGTGGGATCGCGGGAAATCAGCCGTGTCGCTGCGATCGGATCGGCGAGTTCGATCTGAGGCGCTTTACCTCGCTCGATCAGATCGAGCACGAGCGCTGTCGTCCCGATCTTCAGCGCCGTGGCCCACTGGCACATGTTTGCGTCGCCGATGATGACGTGGAATCGCCGCCACCTTTGCGCGTCGGCGTGCGGTTCGTCGCGCGTGTTCACGAGGGGGCGGCGGTTCATCGTGTCGATGGAGCAGAGCACGGAAAAGAAGTCCGAACGCTGCGCGATCTGAAAGACTCCCGACTGCTCGGATGCGTCTTCGCCTTCGATGCCCATCTTCCCAGCGCCTGCGAAAATCTGCCGTGTCACTAGGAAAGGAACGACGTCCTGCACAAGGCGTTCCCACGGCACGTCGCGGCGCATCAGATAGTTGTCGTGGCAGCCGTAGCTGTGCCCCACGAAGTCGGTGTTGTTTTTGTACAGCCGCGCCTGGCAGCCCTCCGGGAGATGGCTGTTTCGGCGGCGTGCGCACTCGGCGAGGATACGTTCGCCCGCCTTGTCCTGCGCGATGATCTCACGCAGCGTCGAGCACTCGGGGGTCGAGTATTCGGGGTGTGCGTGGTCGTTGTAAAAGCGGGCGCCATTCGAGAGGACGAGGTCGCTTTTGATCTCCTCGAAACTCAGCGGCCGTGCCTTGTCGATCTCGAAATAGGATGCCTCGTCCGTGTCTTGCAGGAGCTCTTTCGCGCGAAAGCCGCGGGCGTCGAGATGCGGGTCTTCGAGGTTGTAGTCCCACTTCATCGAAGCGCCATGCTCGGTGTAGCTCCTCACGATCTCGATCGACTCGCGGACCACGTCGAGATCGGCGATGCCGTCGACGGTGATTCCGTATTCGGTTTCGATGCCAAAGACGCGTTTCATTTCGCGCGGAACTTAGCGCACCATGCGTTTGGCGCGAGGGCGTTTCCGCTCGTCGATCTCGCGGGGGTGCTTGCCGAGCGAGACCCGATGGGATAGGTGCTTATCACCGCGTCCGCCCGCTCGCATCCACCTCCCTCCCGACCATGCGTTTATCCTCTTTTTTCCCTGCTCTACTGTGGCTCGCATTCGCGGTCGTCGCGAGAGCCGAAGTAGCGAAGGCGGCGGCGACGTCACGAAAGCCCAACATCGTGGTGGTGCTGGCCGACCAGTGGCGGGCGCAGGCGTTTGGTTTCGCGGGGGATGCGAATGTGAAGACACCGAACTTCGATCGATTGGCGGGTGAGAGCATTCGTTTCATCAATGCCGTCGCTGGAATGCCCGTCTGTTCTCCGACGCGCGCGTCCTTGCTCACTGGCCAGCGACCGATCACGCACGGCGTTTTTCTCAATGACGTGCCGCTCGATCCCGCTGCGGTCACGCTTCCCAAAGAGCTGAAAGCCGCGGGCTACGATACAGGCGCGATCGGGAAGTGGCACATCGACGGGCACGGACGATCGGCATTTATCCCTCGCGAGCGGCGGCAGGGGTTCGATTACTGGAAAGTGCTCGAATGCACGCATAACTACACGGACTCGATCTACTATGGGGATACTTCGGACAAGCTGCACTGGTCCGGGTACGACGCGCTCGACCAGACGCGCGACGCGTGTGAGTTTTTGCGCGTACGCGCAAAAGAGGAGAAGCCCTTCCTGCTGTGGCTCGCATGGGGGCCGCCTCACGATCCTTACATGACCGCGCCTGCAAAATATCGCGCGCTTTACGATCCGGCGAAACTAGCGATCCGCCCGAACGTGCCGGCTAATCTCGAAGCGCAGACGCGAAAGAACCTGGCCGGATATTACGCGCATTGCTCGGCGCTGGACGACGCGATGGGCGAAATCTTGAGTGCGCTGAACGAGAGCGGACTCGCGGAAAATACGATTCTCGTCTTCAGCGCCGATCACGGCGACATGCTCGGGTCGCACGGGATGTGGAAAAAACAGAAGCCCTTCGACGAATCCGCGCGCGTGCCATTTCTGGTGAGATGGCCGGCGGGACTCGGGAAGGAGGCCCGGGTGCTGGATGCGCCGATGAATTCCGAGGACGTCATGCCTACGTTGCTTGGGTTGGCCGGAGTGGGCGTTCCGTCGATCGTCGAGGGCATCGATTACAGCAGTTACATTCGTGGCGGCGCCGATCCGGGTGACGGTGCGACGGTGTTGACTTGCGTCGCGCCGTTTGGGGAATTCGAGCGCAGCAAAGGCGGCAAAGAATACCGCGGCGTGCGGACCAAGCGGCACACGTACGTTCGGGATCTGAATGGCCCGTGGCTCCTCTTTGACAACGAAGCGGACCCTTACCAACAGAATAATCTCGCGAACCAGCCCGAGCACGCCGCTCTCCAGGCGGAACTGCATGCGCTGCTTGAAAAAAAGCTCAAGGCCAACGGAGACGCGTTTCTTCCCGGCGCCGATTACATCAAGCAACGCGGTTACCCCGTGGATGCGAAGGGAACGATGCCGTATTGATCCGCAGAGCAGGCTCTCGCCCGCTTTGTGCGAAGATGCTTCGCCCACCTGGAGGCCGTCTGAGACACTGGCTTCCATGATGAAATTCGCATTTCCCCGCGCGGTCGTCGTTTTCGTTGCAGCAGCCGGTTTGCTGCGTTCCGGCGAGACTGGCGCTGCCAGGGCTGGGGATGACGTGGTGCCTTTTGAAGGAGCAAAATCGGCGTGGCATGACGGATTCGATCGTTTCGATTTCGTGATGGATGAAGAGACGCTGGCCATTGCGCCGTTCGCGGCACCGGAAGGTGAAAAGTTCTGGGTCAAAGATCCGGCAAAGGGCCAGAGGCGCTGTATCGTCATCGCGCCGAAGCAAGCGGCGCCGGGCAACCCGTGGTCGTGGCGGGGCTGCTATTGGGATCATGAACCGCAGACGGAAATCGAACTCCTGCGCCGGGGATTTCACGTGGCCTATATCTCGGCCAACGCCACATTAAAGCCGGGCCGGGAGTGGGATGCCTGGTATGCGTTCCTCACGGAAAAACATGCCTTGTCGGCGAAGCCTGCCTTCATCGGGATGAGCCGCGGCGGTGAGTACGCCTACACTTGGGGCACGGCGAATCCCGACAAGGTTTCATGCATCTATGCAGACAACCCGGGCGGGAATCGAGAGGTGCTACTGAAGATCGGTGGGCTGGCCGCCAATGATGTCCCACTGCTGCACGTATGCGGGAGCATCGACCCGCTCCTTGGAAAATATTCGAACGTCATCGAGGGCATTTACCAGCAGTTGGGCGGACGTATTTCGGTGATGATCAAGGACGGGGCGGCGCACCATCCGCACAGCCTTCGCGATCCCAAGCCGATCGCTGATTTCATTGAGGCGAATGTTCAGTCGATCAACCGGCCTTCGCTTGATTATCTGGGCGCGAAAGCCGTTCGATCCTCGTTCTACAGCACCGCAAACGCTTACCGGTATGTGGCGACCCAAGAAACCGATGTTACCTTTCGCGGGGCGTGGTTTTCCGATTGCTACGACCGTGATTCATTCGAACTCCCGGGCGTGGATGGTGCGATCACCGTCATCGCACCGAAGAAGGGGGCGCCAGGAAATCCGTGGGTGTTTCGGGCGGAATTCGTGAGCCGCGACGCCGTGGTCGATTTGGCTCTTCTGGGAAAGGGGTTTTACATCGTCACGGGGCCGGTTTCGTACAATACCCAAGGCCCGTTATTGGCGCATTGGAACGCCGTCTATCGGCATCTGGTCGATCATGGATTTTCGACCAAGCCGGTGCTGGAAGGCGCGGGACGTTCTGCGGGGGAAGCGTATGCGTGGGCGATTGAAAACCCTGAGAAAGTGTCCTGCGTCTATGGCGAAGATCCCGTAATGCGCAGCACCATGACGACGAAACCGTTGATCGAAAATCTTGCGCCGCTGGCGCGGGCGGGCGTGCCGTTGCTGCACGTTTGCGGCAGTCTCGATCCGGCGCTCGGCGAGCATACGCGCGAGGTCGAGAAGCATTTCCGGGAGCTGGGCGGAACGATCAAAGTCTGGATCAATGAGGGTGACGGACATTATCCATTGGCACCGCGGGACCCAAAGCCGGTGGTGGATTTTATCGTCGGGAAAAGCAGGATCGGTTCGGCGGATTCCGTGGAGAAATGAGCGCCTCAGGCGGCCCTGCGACGAAGGCGCGTTTGGCTGGCAAGGGCGTGAACGAAATTTCAGCCACGGAGCTTGATCGATCGCTTACGGGCTGATTAACCTCCACGCGTTATGTCTACCGAAGCCACTCCCACCTCCGTCTACTCGAATAAGAATCCGTTTCCCGCCCGTCACAAGACCAACCTCAAGTTGACCGGCGAGGCGTCCGAAAAGGATACACGACACCACGAAATCTCCCTGGCCGGATCGGGCCTTCATTATGATGCGGGTGATGCCTTGGGTCTCGTCGTCACGAACTGCCCCGCTCTGGCGGACGAACTCGTCGCGGCCCTCCGCGCGAAGGGCGACGAACTCGTCCCCGGTCGCGACGCCGCTCCGAAGCCCCTGCGCGACGCGCTTTTTAGCGACTACGCGATCACCTTTATCGACAAGAAATTCATCGAGGCTTGCGTAGGAAAAGGTGCGACGGAACTGGCGCCGCTGTTGACGCCGGAGAAGGCGGATGATTTGAAGAAATTCCTCACCGGCAAAGGCGAGTGCTGGGACTACGTGGACGTGCTGCTGCAGTATCCCCAGGTAAGCTTTACGGTGGAGGAGTTCATCAAGCTGCTGCGCAAACTTCCGCCCCGGCTCTATTCGATCGCTTCGAGCTTGAATGCCCATCCCGAAGAAGTGCATCTGACGGTGGCAACTGTGCGTTACAAGATTCGCGGTCGGCAGCGCAGGGGTGTGGCGTCGACGTTTTTGGCGGAACGCTGGAGCGGCGACACGACGGCGGGAGTTTTCATCCAGTCGCAGCAGAAGCACTTTTTCCTGCCGCCGGACAAGGCGACCCCGATCATTATGTGCGGACCGGGCACCGGTGTTGCACCATTCCGCGCCTTTGTCGAAGAGCGGCAGGTGAGCGGGGCGACCGGAAAGAACTGGCTCTTTTTCGGAGAGCAGCGCGAGTCGGAGGACTTCTTTTACCGTGAACAATTCGGGAAATGGGTGAGCGATGGATTCCTCCGCATGGATCTCGCGTTTTCGCGCGATCAGGTGGAGAAAATCTATGTCCAGACGCGCATGATCGAGCGCGGCGCGGACATCTGGGCGTGGCTTCAGGACGGCGCCGACTTCTTTGTCTGCGGTGACAAGAACAAGATGGCCGCGGATGTGGACCTTGCCCTTCACAAAATCGCCGAAACGCATGGCGGCAAAACGCCCGAGCAGGCGAAGGAATACATCGAGAGCCTCAAGAAGGACAAACGTTACAAGCGCGACGTTTACTGAGGTCTCCAGGCTTCAAGATTTCGGGCGTCCCGGCCATTGCGCTGGGGCGCCCGTTTCGTTTTCCCAGGAGCATTGATTCTGAAAATCCGCCGACACGAAAAGGCGGATTTGCGGCACGACGGCCCCGACTTGCATCCGTGCAGGGGCCGATGTAATCGCTCGTCAGCAATGCGCCTTACTGGAAAAAATTTTGCATGTCCTGTCTGCGGCGAGGACGTTCCTCGAAACGCAAAGGCGTGCCCGGAGTGCGGTGCGTGCGACAAGTCCGGCTGGAGCGGGCAACCGGACGACGGCGCGCTTGGCCTGCCTGATGAAGACTTTGATTACGAAAAATTCGCGGCGGCGGAATTCGGCGACGGGCCGAGGAAGTCGCCGATGCAATGGGTCTGGTGGCTCGCGGGCCTGGCCGTGCTGGTGGCGATGATCTGGGGCAGTCTGCCACGGTGAAATGTGAAGGCGCCCCCGTTGCCGGGAGCGCCTTCGTTTGCGGATGGCGATAAGCCGAATTCTGTTCCTCCGCGGTCTCCCGCTGATTCGACGCCCATTTCTCTCGCACGGCTTGCGCCGGGCGCTCCGCTTTCGCGGAGTGCGACTATTACCCGGGAGCTGCCACGCTTTCGCGCGGCGGCCGGGCGCCAGCTCCCTGTTTTGTCTTGCACCCCATGGGGTTTGTCGTGCCCCGGCACTTACGCGCCGGGCGGTGGGCTTTTACCCCGCCGTTTCACCCTTACCGTCGGTCCTTTCGGATTCGGCGGCGGTTTGTTTTCTGTGACACTTTCCATCGCGCCGGGCTTGGGCCCGACGCCTCCGCGCATTCTACGCGGCATGGTGCCCGGTGGTGTTCGGACTTTCCTCTACCCCGACTCGCGCCGGGACAGCGAGCGTCTGCCATCCGGCGCGAACGTGGTGCGCCACGTGGTGATCGGCAAGCGGCGATTTTTCACTCGTCACCTGCCAGGGCCGGCCCTCCACTCGCTGTGATGTCCGCGCGCGATCGCTTTCTTGAAAAACTCACCCTCAGCCTCAATGGCGGGACTTTCGTGAAATTGACCCTGAGTCAGCCTGGCAGAAACGCGGAAGGCTTGCGGAATGTCTACGCGCGTCTGGTCGAATTGCGCGAAGGGCGGAGGGTCTCGCTCGTCTGGCACTACGCCACGCGCGATGTGACAAAGAATGTGTCGCCTGCCGAGGCCCTCGAGCGCGTCGCCGCGTTGCTCGAGGGCGACCTTGAGCGCGCGCATCTTTTCACCCTCACTGGCGACTGGCAGTTGCGCTGCGAACGGACGGGCGAAGGGTCGCTGAAGGCAAGTCGTCCTGCATTCAGCCAGATCCCGGTGCCCCGCCACGATCGCGCGAAGACGCTCGCGCTTCCTCCGCAAACGCCATTTTTGAGAGGTCTGGGCGTGACCAATGCCGCCGGAGACCCTCGCCCAGGGATGGCGGACAAGCTGAGGCAGATCGAGCGTTTCACCGAGTTGCTCGGACACTTGGTCGATGATTCTCCGCTGCGCGATCGGCGTGAGGTGTGTGTGGCCGACATGGGTGCAGGAAAGGGCTACCTCACCTTTGCCGCCTTTGAGTTTTTTCGGAACCGGGGAGTTGCGGCGGCAGTGACCGGCGTCGAGTTGCGTGAAGATTTGGTCGATCTGGCGAATCGGGTGGCCCGGGAAGGAGAGTGCGTGGGTTTGCATTTCGAGCGCGGCGCGATCGGCGATTCGGCGGTGCCGGCAGCCGATTTGCTCATCGCCCTTCACGCGTGTGACACGGCGACCGACGACGCGTTGCATCAGGGAATCCGCGCGGGTGCCGCGTTGATCGTCGTGGCGCCCTGCTGCCACAAGGAAGTGCGTCCGCAGATGGTCTCGCCGCCGGTGCTGCGCGAGGTCCTGCGGCACGGAATCCTGCTCGAACGGGAGGCGGAGATTCTGACGGACGCGTTGAGGGCCATGCTGCTGGAAATCCACGGCTACAAGGCGAGCGTCTTCGAGTTTATCTCGCCGGAGCATACTGGCCGGAATCTGATGATCGCGGCGCATCGTCGCTTGCATCCACTGGATCCGGAGCCGCTCCGTGGGCGGCTTCGGGAGTTGATGGAGTTTCACGGTATTAAGGAGCAGCGGCTCGCGCGGCTGCTCGGCGAATTATGAGCCAGTGGACATCACGCGATCTCGCTTCGCTGCGCCGTCTCCGCGAGCGCTTCATCGCTGGCACGGCGGGACGGCGGGACTATTGGGAAACGGACGAGGAGTTGGCGCTCTACGACGCGACTTTCGCAGAGCGGATCGGATGGAAATGGGACGCGGTGCTGGCTGAACTTGTAGCGCGCGACTGGCGGCCGCAAAGCCGCCATGTGCTCGACTGGGGCTGCGGCAGTGGAGTCGCGGGCCGGCGGGTGCTCGCGCAATGGCCGCACCTCGGGTCGCTCTCGCTGCACGATCGTTCGGGCAGGGCGATGCGATTTGCAGCACAGCGGGCGAAGACGGATTTTCCAAATGTCGCGATCTCGAGCGCGATGATGCAGCCGGACACCCTGCTGGTCCTCAGCCACGTGTTGAATGAATTGCCGGAACCCGAACTCGCGTTGCTGCTCACGCTGGTCCGGCAGGCGCGGGAAGTCTTGTGGGTGGAAGCGGGGACGCATGCGGACAGTCGACGTCTGATCACCGCGGTGCGGGAGGAGTTGCGCGGGGAATTCGCGGTCGTGGCGCCATGCACGCATCGTGCGGAGTGCGGGCTGCTCGCCTCGGCAAACGCGCACCATTGGTGCCACCATTTCGCAGCGCCGCCTCCGTGGATTTTCCAGGATGCGCGTTGGATCGAGTTTGGACGGGATTTGAACATCGATCTGCGTGCGCTGCCTTACAGCTTCCTGGCGCTCGATCGCGTGACCATTACGCCGCCCGGCTTGTCCCGCGTGATCGGCCGACCTCGTGAGGCGAAGGGTTTCACCAAGGTCCTCAATTGCCGCGAGGACGGGGCGCGCGAGTGGATGCTGCAGAAGCGCGATGCTCCGGACATCTTCCGCGCCTTCCACAAGGGCTCGGCGCACCGCGTGTATCGTTGGACGACTGAAGCGGATCGAATCACTGCTGGAGAACCGTTTGCCTAGCGAGCCGACGCTCGCTACCGTCCGCTCCATGAAACTTCATTCCCTCGTAAAATTTTGCTGTGCGGCGATCTTCGCGGCTGGCAGCGTCACCTCCCTTATGGCTGATACTGATCTCGAAAAAGGCGAAGCGTTCCAAAAGGAAAACGCGAAAAAAGAAGGCGTCAAAGCAACCGCAAGCGGCCTCCAGTACAAAGTCCTCAAGGAGGGCGCTGGAAAAACGCCGAAGGCCACGGACATGGTCGAAGTGCATTACAAGGGCACGCTCATCGACGGCACGGAATTCGACAGTTCCTATAAGCGCAACGAGCCTGCGACCTTCCCGCTGAATCGTGTGATCCCCGGCTGGACCGAGGGCGTGCAACTCATGAAAGAGGGCGCGAAGTTCGAGTTCGTCATCCCCGCGAAGATCGCTTACGGCGAGCGCGGAACACCCGGCGGCCCGATCCCTCCGAACGCAACGCTCGTGTTTCAGGTCGAGTTGCTGAAGGTGAAGTAAGGCCACGCCTTCCTCCATTTTCAAAGCACGCAGGCGTCTACCAACGTCGCGTGTCAGCGCTGTCCTAGAGCAGGTGCCCCATCTTCACGCGCTTCGTCTCGAGGTATTTCTCGTTGTGCTGATTTGGCGCGGTTTTGATCGGGACGACTTCGGTGATCTTTAATCCGTAACCTTCGAGGCCGATGACCTTCTTCGGGTTGTTGGTGAGGAAGCGCATCTTGCGGACGCCGAGGTCGAAGAGGATTTGCGCGCCGATCCCGTAGTCTCGCAGCTCGGCGGGGAAGCCCAGGTGTTCGTTCGCCTCCACCGTGTCGAGCCCCTGCTCCTGGAGTTTGTAGGCGTGAATTTTTGCGGGCAACCCGATGCCGCGCCCTTCGTGCTGCCGCATGTAAAGCAGAACGCCGTGTCCGGCGCGGTCGATCATCTTCAGCGCCGACTGGAGTTGCGGGCCGCAGTCGCACCGGCGCGACCCGAAGACGTCGCCGGTCAGGCATTCGCTGTGCACGCGCACGAGCGTGTTCTTCGCCTTGCTGATCGGCCCGCGGACGAGCGCGAGGTGATGCGTGCCATCGACGAGCGAGCGATACATGTGAAGGTCGAAATCGCCGTAGTCGGTCGGCATTTTGACGACCTGCTCGCATTCGACGAGGCGCTCGCTTTTGCGCCGGTAGGCGATGAGGTCCTGGATCGAGCACAGCCGCAGCTTGTGTTTTTTGCGAAACTTCAAGAGCTCCGGCAACCGGGCCATGGTGCCATCGGGATTGAGGATTTCGCAGAGCACGCCCGCGTGGGCAAGCCCCGCGAGCCGCGCGAGGTCGATGCTCGCTTCGGTGTGGCCCGCGCGGCGGAGGACGCCTCCGGCCTTGGCGCGGAGCGGAAAGACGTGGCCCGGCTGGACGAGATCCTGCGGCGTGGCCTTGGGATCGACGAGAAGCTGAATGGTGCGCGCGCGGTCGTGCGCGCTGATGCCGGTGGTGATTCCTTTCGCGGCGTCCACGGAGACGGTGAAATCGGTGCGGTAGCTCTCTCGATTTTCCAGGACCATGCGTTGAAGACCGAGTTGCTCGGCTCGCTCGTCGGTGATCGGCGCGCAGATGAGCCCGCGGCCATGCATGGCCATGAAATTGACGGCCGTGGCGGTGACTTTCTCCGCGGCCATGACGAGGTCGCCCTCGTTCTCGCGGTCGGCGTCGTCGGTCACGATGACGATTTTACCGGCGCGGATATCCTGGAGAACGTCTTCGATCGAATCGAACTGCGGAGCGGTGGGCATGGCGTGGGCGTGGAATCAATCACACGCGTTCGCAGGACGGAAGAAATTAGTGCTCGGCGAAGGCTCCTATATTCGGCTACCAAAGCCTCAAGCGACGCCGTGCTGAGAGTGCGGCTCATAACCCCGCAGTCGTAATACAATGAAATCAACCCTTCGTTCGTTTGCATTTGGTCTCATGCTGTTCCTCGCCCCCTCCGCCTGGGCCGTCAGCGTCTACGCGCTCACTAACAACAACGGCCTGCTGCTGGTCGACGCCGATGTCCCGGCGATCGTCTCCAGCGCCCGCCCCATCACCGGCCTCGACGCCGGGGATGAACTCGTCGGCATCGACGTGCGACCCGCCACTGGGGCGCTGTACGCGCTCGCTCTCGATGGGAGTCTCTACACGATCGATCCGCTCACGGCCGCAGCCACGAAAGCCACCGACATCTCGGTCGCGCCGAGCGGCACGAACTTCGGCATCGACTTCAATCCCGTCGTCGATCGGCTGCGCGTCGTCAGCAACACCGGGCAGAATCTCCGGGTCAACGTCGGCACCGGGGTCGCGACCGTCGACACGCCGCTGGCCTACGCTCCATCGCCCGATCGGAACGCGGGCGCGACGCCAAACGTCGGCGACGTCGCCTACGCCAACAACTTCGACGGCGCCGCGACCACGACGCTGTTCGCGATCGACGATTCGACCTTTGAAATCGTGACGCAAAACCCGCCGAACAACGGCACGCTGAACTCACCCGTCGATCCTGCACCGCACTTCGGCAGCCCGCTCGCCAAACACGCCGGTTTCGACATTGCACCCGACGGCACCGCCTACATCGTGGGCGTGCATCCGACCGAATACGTCCTTGTCGTTGCCAATCTCTCCGCTGGCACGGCGGATTCGCACGGCCCGATTGGCGACGGGACGATTCCGATTCGCGACATCGCGGTCGCTCCCACGATTTCCTTTTCGGCGGAAGCGTACGCCATCAGCGAGGATGGCGGCAGCGCGACGATCACGGTGAAAAGGCAGGGCTTCGTGAATGTGGCGGCGTCGGTCGACTATACCACGCACAGCGACAGCGCGTCGGCGGGCGTCGACTACACCACCACCAGCGGCACGCTCAGCTTCCCGACCAAGACCGTGACGACATCCGCGGACACCTCACAGACGCTCACGTTCCAGGTGCCCGTGCTCGCCGATAGTTTTCCCGAGGGCGACGAATTCCTCGATCTCTTCCTCACGCGCCTTGCCACGGGGCCCGGCGTCATCGGCTTCCCGGACGTCGCGACGCTCAGGATCAATGCCAACGATCGTCCCGACGTCCTCGGGCCGCGGATCGAGTTCGTCGGGCTCACCGGCCCGAGCCGCGCCATCTCCGGCGCCGTCGTTCATTTTGACGAAGACATGGACCCGGTCACGGTCGTGAACCTCGCGAACTACAAACTGAGCGCGTTCGACTCGACTGGAAATCGCACGAACATGGCGTTCACCTCCGCCGTCTACGATCCCGTCGGGCGCAAAGTCACGCTCGGCCTCGCGCCATTCGGCCAGACCGCATTCACCCGCATGGGATTGCGCGTGAGAGGGCGCACGGGCGGCGTGACGGATCTCGCCGGCAACCTGCTCGACGGCGACCGCGACCGCATCCCCGGCGGCGACATGGTGCAGATCTTTGAGGTCTTCTCCGGCACGAAACTGAAGTACATCGATCGCGATGGCGACCGCGTGAAAATCTGGATCACCGGCCTCGATCCCACCCCCGGCGCCGACACCCGGCTCGATGGCGTGCGGCCAGTCAATGGGCCGAAAACACAACTGACGCAGTTCTGGATCCTCGACCCGATCGCACTCGTCTCGACCGTCAACGGCAGCATCCGACGCAGCCCGACCGGCGACGGCATCGTCGTCATCTCGGAGATCATCGGCCTCGACAAAAAAGAGTTCACGCCGATCTCCGCGAACCCTGCGTTTCGGATCAATCGCCTCACCTTCAGCTCAAACGCCACCGGCACGCGCTAAACGCGAACGCGATTATTTCGGCCCGCTGCCGACGACGGCCTCGGGCCGGTAGAGATCGGCGTTGCTGCCCTCGAACTCCGCCTTGAGCTTTACGCGAAACGTCGAGAGGTCGATCAGTTCCCATCGCGTAAATCGCATCGTCGCGGCATCCGCCTTCTCGTGCTCGATGCCGATGATGAGATGGGCCGCATCGTCGTTGACCTTGTTGGTCGCGCGTTTCGGCTCGAAATAAAACGTACGAAGGCTGCTCGTCTTGCTGCCGCTCGCGAAGAGTTTCGGATCGAGATAAAACACACGTCCGCTCGTCTTGTCGGCCAACCGCAGATCCGGGTAGCCGGAGCGTTGGGAGCGTCCCTCCGTCGTCTTCGGCACGCTGCATTCAAAGCCCGCGACGGCGTTCAGCTTCGCGCGGATCGCGTCTTCAAAATGGCTGCTCATCTCGTTCACGCGCTTTGCGCTGCGGACGGGACTCGCCGGGGCGTTCATGTCCGCGAGCACGGCATCGAGCGCCTGCCCGATGTCGGCCAGGATGCGCTGCGTGTCCTTGTCGGTGCGGTCGAGCGCGAGCACACGTTTGCCGGAGGTGGCGGCGATCACGTCGGCGAAGGGGATGCCTTTCAGCGACGTGGTTTCATCCAGCAGCCACGGGATCAGCTTGCCGACGGCGTCCGTTTTCTCATCGCCGAGGGCCGGCAGCGCGAGCGCGAGGAGGATTGGGAAAATGCGACGCATCCGTCAGGCGATCGAGATCGCGTCTTCGATCCGGGGCAGCACTTCGCGGAGCGCGGTTTCGGTGCGTGCGTGAATTTTAAGGACCGGTTCGCCGGCCGACACGCGTTCGCCGACTTTGCGCACGGCGCTCACGCCGACGGCGAAGTCGATCGTATCGCTGGCCTTCGCGCGCCCGGCGCCGAGCGCGACACACGCGCGGCCGATGACGCCCGCATCCATGCGCGCGAGCGTGCCTGCGGTCGGCGCGGGCACCTCGCGGATGATCGGCGCGCGGTGGATTTCCCCGAGGCGTTCCAGCGCCGTCGCGTCGCCGCCCTGCGCCTCCACCATCGCCACGAACCGCCGCCACGCGGTGCCGTCTTCCAGCCATCGGGCGAGCACCTCGCGCGGGCGCTCGGTCACTTGCATCGCGAGATCGAGCGTCAGCGCCACGAGGTCGCTCGGGCCACGTCCTTGCAGCGTCTCCACGGTTTCGATCACCTCCAGCGCATTGCCGGCGGTGTGGCCCAGCGGCTCATCCATCGGTGTGAGAAGGTGTGTCGTGCGCACTCCCATCTCGGTGCCGACGGCAGTGAGCGCGGCGGCGAGCGCTTCGGCTTCGGGCCGCGTTTTCATAAAGGCGCCGCTGCCGAATTTCACATCGAGCACGAGCCGGTCGAGGGATTCGGCGAGCTTCTTCGACATGATGCTCGCCACGATCAGCGCCTGGCTCGGCACCGTCGCCGTCACATCGCGCAGCGCGTAAAGTTTTTTGTCCGCCGGGCAGATGTCCGCCGTCTGTCCGATCATCGCCACGCCGATTTTTTCGAGCTGCGCGCGTGTCTCGGCTTCGCTCAGGCCCACCCGGAAGCCGGGGATGCTTTCGAGTTTATCCAGCGTGCCACCCGTGATGCCGAGGCCGCGCCCGGAGATCATCGGCACCCAGCATCCGTCGCACGCGAGCAGCGGTGCGAGGATCAGGGAGACCTTGTCGCCGATGCCGCCGGTGCTGTGTTTATCCACCTTCGGCGGCGACCCGGCGGGATGGGCGAGGCAACGTCCGCTCTGCATCATCGCGCGGGTGAGCGCGCCCGTTTCCGCCGCGTTCATGCCGCGGAAGAACACCGCCATCGCGAATGCGCTCGCTTGATAGTCCGGGATTTCGCCCGCGGTGTAGCCGCGGATAAATTCACCGATCTCCTCGGATGAAAGCTCCGCTCCGTCGCGTTTGCGCTCGATGAAAGAGGGGACGTGCATGGTTCGCGCAAAGTTGTAGGCGCAACCGCGCTTCATTTGCCAGCGCGCATCGCGCCGCCGCGCCGCCTCAGAGCGTGCCGGCCTCGATCTGGTCGAGGTAGATGAAGTCCGGCGCCTTCACGCCGGCGTCCTTGCGGATTTGCACGAGTCGCGGCGACTCGAAAAAACGCCGTGCGTCCGCGATCGAAGTCCACGCCGAGAAATGCACGATCCGGTTCGCATCGTCCTCGTAGCGGAGCACCTGGTAGGAACGCTCCCCGGCCTCCTTCCGGATTGCCGCCGCGCCGTCGAACACCTTTTTCCAGGCGGGATAATCCGCCACCTCGTGAATGATGAGAACGTATGGCATGTGTGGCCGCGTCCTTTACTCCGCGGCCTCGCGCGTGGCAATCGCCCGCTCAGCGCCCGGCCTGCGGACGCCGCCGCCACAGCATTCCCAGCGCGCCGCACGCGAGCAGCGCGGCCGTTCCCGGTTCCGGCAGGATCGGCGTTTGCGAGAGCGTCAGCGCTTCGGCATCCGTCAGCACCCCTTCATAGAGCCGCGCCTGCGCGATCTTTCCGCTCGAGTATTCCGTCTGCGCGGCCCCCGTGTTGTTATCCAGAAAAAAGTTCAGCGTCCGCGTCGCGCTGTTATCGAGATTCATCTGCGTCGTCGATCCGGTGAAATCCGTCTGCCCGTCGATGTATCCCTTCACCGTCCCGTTGGCCGCCACGGTCATAATGATGTGGTGATACCCGGCCGTGAAGGCATTCGGGCCGTTGCCCACGCCGGGAAACACCTGGAGGTGATTCGTCGGGTCCACGTAAAACCCGTTGTCCGACAGGCGGTCCTGGACGTCGAGAATGCGGCGATATCCGACCGTGAGATCGAAGCTAAAAACCATCTCCAGCGAATAACTATTCGGCGTCACGAGTCCCGTCGTATTCAGCGAAAGCCCGGCTTGCTGGCTGGCCGGCGAATTATTGCCGGCAAATCGATACACCGTGTCCATCCGGTCAAAAACCATCTCCGTCAAAAACCCGTTCAGCGCGGGCGGATCGACCGGCGAAAGCGCGGCCACCCCGCTTTCATCCGCCGCCAGCGAGTTGCTGAATTCGTAAGTCGCCTTCAGCGTCGCCGCATCCGCGGCAGCGAGGGTGAATAAACCGGTGGCGACGGTGAGGACGGGCAGAAGGAACAGTTTCATATAACGACCCTTTCGTTGCCTCGGATTTCATCGCCGTTTCGTTTTGGAAACAAGCCGCTTTTTTCGCGCCGCGCGCGTCGCCTTCAGTCCGCCGTCGGGGTCACCTGCACGATGAGGTTCGTCAAAGCCATCGAGCCGAATTGCGTCACGAACGCCACGTCCGTCGCATCGCGTCCATAGGCGATCGCGATGCGGTTCCCCTCCGTGCGCGCGCTCGTCCCATCAAAGGCAAACCAGCGGAAGCCCACGTATGCCTCAAACCACGCGTGGATGTCCGGCACATCGAGTTTGTATTTGTAACCCACCACCATGCGCGCCGGGATATTCAGCGCGCGGCACAGCGCGATCCCCAGGTGCGCGAAATCGCGGCACACACCCTCGCGCGAGTTCGCGGTGTCCAGCGCGGTCGTCGCCGTCGTACTGGCGCCGTAGCGGTATTGCACGCGGGCATGCATCCACGCCCGGATCGCCTCCACCTGCGGATAGCCGGGCGTCGTTTCCATCACGATCTCCGCCGCCAGCGCCGCGAGTTGGTCCGATGGGCAGTAGCGGCTGGGGAAAAGGAAATGCAGGACGTTCTCGGGCAAATTCTGCGGCCAGATGAATTCCGCGCCGGCATCCACATCCACTTCGTCCGGCGTCTCCACCGTGCAGCAGGCGCGCAGCTTCAGGGTGCCCGGCGGGATCACGACCCTCTGGCAGAGGTTGCCAAAAGGATCGGTGAACTCGATCACCGGCACCCTCGGCACAAAGGTATATTCCTCACGCGAAACCCACTGCCCGGCGCCGCTGCGCGGTCGCAGCATGAGGATGGCGGGCACAAACATGTCCGTTTCAAAATCGATTTCGCAGGAGGCGTTCAGGCGCATGGGCACCCTCTAAACGCAAATCGCCCGAAATGCGCGCGGATGTTCATTCATCGACGATGAAAATCGCGTTCCCCCGGTCGGACGGGCGATCGGGCGGAGCGCCGGGAGGGAGATCGATTCCCGACAGGGGGTTTGTTTTTGGCTAAAAATGGACACTTTTCGCGGAAATGACCGTTTTAGGTATCGCTTGCCGCTCCCGGTGTCACGGATTGATCCTTTTTAGTACACAAGTACAAGCCCGCGCCAGCGGGAGGCACCTTGCGGGATTGAAAGGTGTCTCCCGCTATGCCGGGAAGCACCTTGCGGGATTAAAAGGTGTCTCCCGCTATGCCGGGGAACACCCTTCGGATTGGTTTTGGGCGGGTCTTTAGAGAAAAGACTCCCCGACCGGCCAGCGATCGGGCAACCGGAAGGCGGTCGCGAGGCTGGCGGCAATGTCAGCAAACGTCCCGCGCGTCCCCAGCGCCTCGGCCCGCCCGCCAGCCACCACCAGGAGCGGCACTTCCTCCCTGGTATGGTCCGTACCCCGCCACGTCGGGTCGTTTCCGTGGTCGGCCGTGATGATCACCACGTCCCCCGGCGCGATCCGGGGCAGGAACGAACCGAGCCAGGCGTCGCACTCCGCGAGCGCCCGTGCGTAACCCTGCACATCCCGCCGATGGCCGAAAAGCATGTCGAAATCCACCAGATTGGCAAAGAGCAGCCCGGCCGGGGTGGTGTCCCAGATTCGTTCGATGGCCGCCTGACCCTCGGCATTCGATCCGGTGGGAGTGGAATGGGTGATGCCGCTCCCGGCGAAGATGTCGCTGATCTTTCCAATGCCATGCACCGTGTGGCCGGCGAGGGTGAGGGCGTTCAGGATGGTGGGTGACGGTGGGTAGGAGAAGTCGTGCCGATGGCTCGTCCGCCGCCAGGCGCCGGGCGAGCCGATGAAGGGCCGCGCGATCACGCGCCCGATGCGGTATGGGTCGCAGTGCCGACGCGCGATCTCGCACAGGGCATAGAGGCGGGGCAGGGGAAAGATTTCCTCATGCGCCGCGATCTGGAGCACGGAGTCGGCGGAGGTATAAAGGATGGGTCGGCCGGTGGCGACGTGCTCGGCGGCCAGTTCATCGAGGATCACGGTGCCGCTTTGGGGGTAGTTCCCGATGAAGGTGACGCCCCCCTCGCGCTGGATGGCTTCGACG
>JAYTDO010000258.1:0-3312 GCA_043735935.1 Chthoniobacteraceae bacterium | reverse complement strand
GGAGCAAAGCGCGACGACGGCTGAGATGAGCCGCAACGTCGCCGAGGCAGCCAGGGGCAGCGCGGAGATCGCGCAAAACATCGTCGGTGTCGCACAGGCGGCGGCCGGAACAAGCGCAGGGGCGAATGGCACCGAAACGGCGGCTGTGGATATTGCGCGGTTGAGCGCGGACTTGCACCTACTCATCGGCGGCACGGCATCGAGCCGGAAGGTGAGCGCTCCCCGCGTCGAGAAGGCGCTGGCGACGAGCCTTTTCCCCGCGAGCAACGGCAGCACGCCGCATCGCTCCAACGGTCATAAAACATTTGTGGCAGCGGGTCGGCGGTAATCCGGGTTTCATGGGATGATACCGCGCCGACGCATACGAGTCCTGGTAGTGGCCGACGCGGCGACGGCGCGCCGGTTCGTATCCGGCGCCCTCGCATGCGATCCGGATATCGAGGTGGTCGGGACGGCGGCGAACGGAAATATCGCTCTGGCGAAACTGCCGAGAGTGCTGCCGGACGTGGTGACGCTCGGCGCGGAACTCGAAGATGAAGGCGCCGTGGCGACGTTGCGGGCGATCCGCCAAATCGACATGCGGTTGCCTGTGATCGTCTTTAGTTCCTTTACGGAAGCTCCATTCGGGCTGATGCGGTCGGCGCGTTCGCAGGGCGCAAGCGCGTGCATCAGTTGCCCGATCGGTGGCGACACGGCGGTCATCGAAAAGACCATTCGTGAGGAATTGATTCCGCGGATCAAATCGCTTTGTGCCCGTCAACCGGAGCGATCGCAGAATGTGGAACTCGTGGCCATCGGGATTTCAACCGGAGGGCCCAATGCGCTGCCAATCCTCCTGGCCGCACTCCCTGCGGACCTCCCGGTGCCTGTGCTGATCGTCCAGCACATGCCGATCGTCTTTACCCGGTTGCTCGCCGAGAGGCTGAATTCAAAATGCGCGATCGAGGTACGGGAGGCGGAGGGGGGCGAACGTTTGCTGCCGGGTCACGTGTGGCTTGCTCCTGGCGATCAACACCTCGTCGTCACCGGATGCGGTCGGGAGATTCGCCTCCAGACCAATCGCAATGCGCATGAAAATTCGTGCCGTCCGTCAGCCGATCCGCTCTTTCGGTCGGTTGCGTCGGTGTATGGCCCGGGTGCGCTAGCGGTGGTGATGACCGGGATGGGGAGTGACGGTTCGCTCGGCTGTGGCGCCATCCGTGCGGCGGGTGGACAGGTGATCGTCCAGGATCAGGCATCGAGTGTGGTCTGGGGAATGCCCGGAGCGGTGGTGCGTGCGGGGCTGGCGGATGTGGTGCTTCCGCTCGATTCGCTCGGATCGGAAATCGTCCGACGCGTGCAAATGGGCCGTATGGCTCAAACCCCTCTTTCTCTCGCTTCTTCATGACTGTAAATGCTCCTGACTTTGAATTCGTTCGCGACCTGGTTCGCGAGAGCGCCTCGATCATACTCGATCCCGGAAAGGAGTACCTCGTCGAGACGCGCCTGGCGCCGCTCGCGCGCAGCGAGGGTTTCGAAACGCTTTCTTCGATGGTCGATGCGATCCGCGATGGAAAGGCGATCGGCTTGCGGCGGAAGGTGGTCGACCGAATGACGACCAATGAAACGTCGTTTTTCCGCGACCTCCATCCATTTGACGAACTCAAGAAATCCATCCTTCCGGAACTCATCACGCGGCGCGCGGGAGAGCGCGCCTTGAATATCTGGTGTGGGGGCTGTTCGAGCGGGCAGGAACCTTATGGGGTGATGCTCGTGTTGCGGGAGCATTTTCCGATGTGTGCGGACTGGCGGGTGTCGCTGCTGGCCACCGATATCAATGCGGTCATGATCGATCGTGCCCGCGCGGGATTGTATTCACAGATGGAAGTAAACCGTGGGCTGCCGGCGGCGATGCTCGTGAAGTATTTCGAGAAAATCGGCGACCAATGGAGGATCAGCGACCGTGTGCGGCGGGGAATTGAATTTCGCGAAATGAATCTCGCGCGTGACTGTTCCAGCGTCCCGAAGATGGACATCGTTTTCCTGCGAAACGTTATGATCTATTTCGATGTCGACGCGAAGCGAAGGCTGCTCGGACAGCTCCGGGACGTGTTGCGTCCGGATGGCTACCTCATCCTCGGCTCGGCCGAGACGACCTACGGACTCGATGATGCCTACGAGCGCGTCGTCTTCGGTAAAGCCGCTGCCTATCGACTCAAATCTTAAACCCCGAATCATTCCATGAACCCTGAAAACCCCATCATACTCCTCCTCGAAGACTGTGCCATGACGGCGCGGATCGTCGAGAAAACCCTCATGAATGCGCTTCCGCAGTGCCGCCTACTCTGGGCCCGATCCGTGGAGGACGCTACAGCTCGCTCTGAGGGAATGGAGATCGCGCTATTTGTGATCGATATCGAACTTCCGGATGGAAACGGGCTCGATTTTCTCTGGAATATGTCGAGCGAACATCCGCAGGCGCGGGCGATCGTGATGACCGCGAATCCGCGATGGGAATACCAGACCAACTCGCAGGCGCTCGGTGTGGTCGAGTTTTTCGAAAAGCCGCTCGATCTCCCCAAGTTGGTGAAACTCGTTCGCGAAACATTGGCCACGGAGGACGCCGACGGACCTTTGGACGACTTCCGGGCAACGCTCGAAAAGGTGACTCCCGTGGATCTGATCCAGCTCAAATGCCTGACGAATGTCACAACGGTGATGGAGTTCCGGTGCGCCGGACAGCTCGGCACGATTCGATTTGAGAGAGGGCAGATTACCGATGCAAACACCGGCGAGCTTCGCGGCGAAGAGGCGCTTTTCGAGATCATCGGATGGAAGCATGGACGAGTGTCTGAGCAACGCAGCGTCGGGCTCTGCGAGCGAACCATCCACGGCTCGTGGGAGGGATTGCTGATGGACGCTGCGCAGCGCTTGGATGAGGGCCGCGCAGTAGCGTGACGCCGCACGAAGCCTAGTGCTTCGGCCAGTCGGCTGGCATCCAGCCGGGCAGTCCCGCGATCGACTGGCGGGCGGCATCGGTGGTGGGGACGCCCCATGCATCGAAGAATGGTCCGAGGTTCTTCCCAGTCGCTCGCGAAAATCGGACCATCCACTGGTCACGCTTGTCGTCATCATTCCTGGGCCGTTCGGCTTTCGGTAATGCGCGATATTCGGCGAAAAGTTTTTTGAAAGTGTCCCATCCGAATTCCACCCGGAGTTCGTGATACATCGTCAGGGCGAGGAAAGGATCGCTTTTCCAGCGCTCGAACGTGGCGCGCGTTTCCAGATGTTTGCGGAGCCGCTTTTCGATTTGCGTCGGCTCCATCGCGTCGT
>JAYTDO010000257.1:0-2679 GCA_043735935.1 Chthoniobacteraceae bacterium | reverse complement strand
TGCCCGTTTCCTCGCGGCGCTGTTCGCTGCCACCATTCTCGCCACGGCGCTCCACGCCCAAGCCGCCAAGCCCGCGCCGACCCCGGCGCAAACCGTCACCGACATCACGGCGCTGTTGAGCGATTTTCTCGCCCAAAACTCCAAGCCGGAGAAACACGACAACTTCTGGGCGACCGATCTGGTCTACACCAGCTCGGCTGGGGTGGTGACGACGAAGGCGGACATTATGAAAGGCCTCGCCACGACGACCGCGGACAAACCGGCGGAGCCCGCAGAGACTTACAGTGCCGAGGATATTCTGGTCCGTCCGTTCGGCGACTTCGCCGCGTTGAACTTCCGACTCGTGCGGCATACGGCCGACGGCAAAACGAATTATTACCGCAACAGTGGCCTGTTCGCCCACCGTGGCGGCAAATGGCAGGTCGTGATGTGGCAGGCGACGAAGGAATCGGAAGCGCCGGCGAAGTGATTCGGACCAGAGTTGTGGAACCACTAGGGCACGTCTTCAAATGGTAGGGCGGAGCGGCTCGCTCCGCCGCTTCGTTGGTTTCCATCGGAAAATCGAATTTGAAGACGTTCCCTAATGAGCACTAACGGGCACCAATCCGGAGTCGGCCCGAACCATTGGTGATGATTAGTGTGGATTAGTGGTTCGTCCGGTTTTTCTGCTCAGCTCCGTGTCATTTAGAGATTTGTGCATTATTGTGCATATTTACGCAGTAATATAGCTAAAGAAATGAGTTGCGCTGATTTTTATCTGTGCATTACCTGTGCGTTATTCGCTATGCCACGCCCGCAAATCGCCTCCAACGAAGCGCTGACTTTACTCCTGCAAAGTCAAGGGATGACCACGGCCCAAGCCTTGGCAGACGGGCTACGGGTGAACCGCTCGACGATCTCGCGAGCCCTGCAGCCGCTGGGCGGCCGCGTGTTGCGCTTGGGCACAACAAAGCAGGCAAGCTACGCGCTGCGTCGGTCCGTGCGCCAAGCCGGTGATCGTTGGCCGCTGTATCGAATCGACGAGGCCGGACGCGCGCATGAATGGGCCACCCTACACGCGCTGCACGGTGGTTTTCAACTGGCCGCGAAGTCTTCCGCCCCCGCTTGGTTTCGCCACGGCTATTCCCGGGGATTTTTTCCCGGTCTCCCATTTTTCCTCACCGATGTGCGCCCGCAGGGATTCATGGGGCGAGCGACCGCGCGCCATTTGAGTTCGGGGCTCGGCGTGCCGGTCGATCCGCGCAACTGGCAGGATGACGATGTGTTGGTCTATCTGCTCGCGCATGGTGACGAGTTGTCGGGAAACTTTGTGCTGGGCGAGCGCATGCTGGAGCAGACGCTGCATCGGCAAATGGGGTCGACCGACGGAGAGCCAGTTCCGCCGAATGATCGCGCGGCTCGCTACGCCGCACTGGCCCGCCGCGCCACGCAAGGCGAGCACGCCGGCTCGTCCGCCGGCGGCGAGCAACCGAAGTTCACCGCCACCGTCACGGAGCCCGGTGACCGCGTTCGCCCGGTGCTCGTGAAGTTCTCGCCTCCGATCAACTCGCCGTCCGGTCGCCGCTGGGCCGATCTGCTGGCTGCCGAGTGGCATGCGCTCCGGCTCCTCGCCGAGCGCGAACACGTCTCGGCCAACGTCGAGCTCATCGACGGCGAGAGCCGCCGCTTTCTCGAGGTCACGCGCTTTGACTGCGTCGGTGCGCACGGACGCCGCGGCGTGATCACGCTCCAAGCGATCGAGGCCGGTCTGCTCGACGGCTCCGCGACCGACTGGCCGGCCGTCGCCCGCGCGATGGAGTCCGCGGGATTGCTCAGCGCAGCGGATGCCGGCGAACTGCGCCGCCGCTGGTGTTTCGGCCAACTGACGGGCAACACCGACATGCACCTCGGCAACGCCAGCGTGTGGTTCGGGGACACGGAACCGTTCCGACTCGCACCCGCCTACGACATGCTGCCGATGGTCTGGATGCCGGGCGCGCAGGGAGAAATCGTGCCGCGCGAATTCGTGCCGCCGCCGCCGTTGCCCGCGCTGCGCGACGACTGGCACACCGTCATGCCGTGGGCGCAGGAATTCTGGCAGCGCGTGCAGGCCGACGCGCAGATCTCGCCCGAATTTCGCGCGCTCGCGGCCGGCGCCGGGGCGGCGATTGCGAAGGCGCAGAAAGTGTTTGGATGAGCGCCGCGGCTCTCGGACGAACCGGCGAAGTGAGCAGAGCGAGTCGAACTCAAACTCAGAAATTTCACAGAAGGTAACGGAGGAAACGAAGAACATGGAAGCGTCGCTGACTTCGTTCCCTTTGTTTCCTTCTGTGAAGATTCAGTTCAGAGAAGAGTTGGGCGCAGCAAGACTGCGCCCCTACGGGCAGACCGACATCCTCACAGCTCCGTGCGGAGTTTCCAGATTTCGGGGAAGAGTTCGACTTCGAGCATTTTTCTTAGGTAGTGCACGCCGCTCGTGCCACCGGTGCCGCGCTTGAGGCCGATGATGCGCTCGACGGTCGTCACGTGGCGGAACCGCCAGAGGCGGAACGCGTCTTCGAGATCGGTGAGCTCTTCGCCGAGCTGGTAGAGGTCCCAGTATTTTTCGGGCGCGCGGTAGACGGTGAGCCACGCCTGCTCGACGGCATCGCTGGCGACGTAGTGCTGCGTCCAATCGCGGTCGGTGTGGCTGGCGGGGAT